>JBAXDA010000220.1:0-3528 GCA_037141215.1 Candidatus Firestoneibacteriota bacterium
GGAATCTTTCAGAATTCTTCTTTGTGTCGGATAATCAACATAGATACAGCCGAGACGCTGGGTATACCCCGCGCCCCATTCAAAATTATCAAAAAGCGACCAGAGGAAATAGCCGTCAAGTTTATAGCCGTCCCTCATCGCCCTGTGCATTTCGGCGATATATTTACTCAGAAAACTTATCCTGTCCGAGTCGTGAATTTTTCCGTCGTGAGTTATAGTGTCAATATAAGACGCGCCGTTCTCGGTAAGGTACATTTTTTTAATGTCATAATTATCCCAAACATGTTTTATCGCCCAATACATCGCGGAAGGCGTGACTCCCCAGTTCATAGCGGTAACGGGGATGCTCGGGTCATACTCTATCTCTTCCCAACCGTGTTTTGCTTTTGGATTGTACTTTACTTCCATTCCGCCGTAAACATTTAACCCGAAGAAATCCAGAGGCGAAGAAATAATCCGCATTTCTCCGCTCGATATTTCCGGTTCCGAGCCCTTGCTCCAGGTCTGCTCAGGATAAACCCCCTTGTAAAGCGGGTCAAAGAGCCTGCCGCTCTTGTATTGAAAACACTTTTCCGCGGCCAAAACATCTTTCTTGTTCCCCGGATTATTAGGCATCCTGATCCAGAGCGCGTGAACTGCTCCGACTTCAACATCGGTCCTTGTGGAATAGGCACGGATGGCATTTACAGCCAGCCCGTGCGCAAGATGTGTATTGTGAAGCGCCTGATTATTTATTTTTTCCGAAAGGTGGAGTCCCGGAGCGTTCCAGTCGCTGTTGTAACAGCCCTCCCAGATATGCTTAATTTCATTGAAGGTCATCCAGTCTTTCACGCGATCGCCCAGCCTTCTTGCTACGGCAACTGCGTATTCCGCGAAAGCGTAGGAAGTTTCTTTGCTTCTAAAGCCGCCTTTTAGTTCCTGTTGATTTGGCATATCCCAATGATAAAGGTTTAAGAACGGCCTTATTTTATTTTTTAGCAGTTCATCAACATATCTATCATAGTAATCCAGGCCTTTTTGATTGACTCTTCCTGTCCCCCCGGGAATCACCCTCGGCCAGGAGGTTGAAAAACGGTATGCCTGTAAGCCCATTTCAGCCATAAGCTTAATGTCGGCTTTGTATCTATGATAATGATCAATGGAAACCCTGGCGTCAGCGCCGCCTTTCACGATTCCGGGCTTTCTGCAGAAGACATCCCAACTTGATTCGCTCTTGCCGTCATCTCTCCAAGCGCCTTCCGCCTGATAAGAGGAGCAAGCGGCTCCCCAAAAAAAGCCTTCAGGGAATCTTAATATCTTAGCGTCCTTTTTAGCGCGCTTCCCGCTCCTGCCTGTTCTGCCTGGTTGAAAATCCATTATCACTCCTTTTTTAAAAGGGTAAAATAGATGGTTACTTCTTTTCTTTAACTTCTTCCTTCTTTTCCTTCTTGTCTTTCTCTTCTTTCTGCGCCGTAAGCAATTTCATAAGCGCTTCTGCTTTCTCGTCCCCCCAGGTCTGCCCCGCGCCCATAGATTCCTGCATCAGCACAGGCATAGTATTTTTCATTTTTTTGCCTATCTCTGAGTTGTAGAAGGCCGTTATTTCTTTTACATCCGCGTTTGCCAGATATTTATCGTAGACCGGCAGAAGCTTTTCATCCAGTTCAGCAGTGTTCATGTTTTTAATATGCGCTTTCCATTCCGCATCCGTAACCGCAGGGAATTGCTGCTTGAACGCCCTTACTATCTGCCCGGCAACATCCTCGCCCATACCGCCTCCGCCAATGGCCTCAAGCAGAGATCTGATATCTTTGTACCTCGCGGCTTGATCCGTATTGGTTTCCTTTTTTGCGGGCGCCGCAATTTCTTCGGCGCAATAGGACGCTCCGGAAATTAATACCGTTACCGCCGCCAGCATGAGTCCAAATCTTTTCATATACCCTCCCAGGGTTTCTGCATTGCTGTTTTTTTAAGCTTCGGCGGCATGAGTTCGATGGCGTACCTCAAAGCAGTCCTAGGCATGGTTTTTCTGCGTTTTAGCACATACTCAAATACTTCTTTCTGATGCAGGCGGCTTGCTTCCTTCAGCATCCAGCCGTAACCTTTCTGCACCATATCTTCGCCGTCAAGCAGAAGAAGGTCGGCTATGACAAATATTTCTTTGAGAAATTTCCCCCGCTTTCCGGGAATTATGAGCGAAACAGCAGAAGCTCTTCTCACCCAAAGATTCTTTGAGCCGGCCCATTTAATGACGCCTGTTATACACTCCGGGAACCTAAACAGGAACGCTCCGACCGTATGATTGCAGAAAGTGTCGCACTTAGCCCAATTGTCAATGTACTTATTTGTCCACTTTTCAAATAACTTGAGGTCTTCTTCTGCAAATTCATCCGAGATCCTCGGCAGCCAATCCGAGGCAATAAAGGATTCTTCGTTATAGCCCGACCTGTAGAGTTCTTCGCACATTTGGAAGATCTCGTTCTTTGAATGGAGTTTCGCTTCCTTCCAGGCAGTAAGAGAAATATTTCTTACGGCTGCCGATCTAAGCCTGTAATATTTTACCTTTTCTTTGAAAAACCTGCGGTGTATGGCTGCAACCTTGGGGTCAGCGGCGGCCTTGAGCTGCTTTCGAATTGAGCTGATTATATCCACTTAGTTCCTGCCTCCCGGCCGGCGATTTAAAGAGTTACTCTTTTCCCTGTTTCCGCCGATTTCTCCGAGGCTACAACGGCTTTCATAGTCTTCAGGGAGTCGTAAGGCGAGGTGTATTCCTTTTTGTTATGCAGGACCCTGTGTATAAAATCAAGGTCCTCAAATTTGCAGTAATTATCCATATCCGGATATTTTTTAAGGCTATAAACTTTTTTTGAGTAAACCGCGCTTATCATGGCATCTTTCACTTTCTTGCGCCTGGTAACAAGGATTGTGTGATCCCAATGGGTATGAGAGATGCTTCCCTTCGTTCCCATAATGTCATACCTGTTATAATGACCGTACTTGGGGAAATCCTTTTCCTTAAGCCCTACAACAGCGGCAAGGCTTGCAAAGAACGAAATATGCCCCACTTTGCCTTTTGCCATGCGGTAAGAGGCATAGACATTGTCGTTTATGGTGTACTGCGGGAGAACATTCGGCGCGGCGAAAACATCAACAGATTTTACATCCCCCATAAAATATCTGAAGATGTCCACCTGATGACAGAGTTTCTCATAAAAAAGCCCGCCTGCTTTCTTCTTGTCAACTATCCAGAGCCTGCCGCGGGACCCCGGGGTCTGGAGATAGTGAATGTGCATAACCTCTCCGATAATACCGGCGTCAATAATCTTTCTCATTTCCCGCATCATAAACATATATCTAAGATTGAAACCTATCTGAAGAAAACCCCCATATTTTTTATAAGCTTTAAGCATAGCGTTGGCCTCTTCTATTGTATTGGCCATAGGCTTCTCGCAAAGCACTTTTATCCCGGCTTTCAGGCACTTTATTGTAAGTTCCGCATGAGTTGAATTCGGGGTGGCTATTATGGCGGCTTCAGGTTTGCAGGCTGTA
>JBAXDA010000221.1:0-3505 GCA_037141215.1 Candidatus Firestoneibacteriota bacterium
GGGTTATTCCAACAGAGTCGTAGATCTTTGCCAGATAATCGCAAAGAAAGGCTTCTAGCAGAAACTGATTACGCAGATTAGATTACAGAGATTACTCAGATAAAAGGGGTTGCCCCGTGGCTGTAAAGCTCGGGGCAACTTCCTGAACATTAGTAATAATAACAAAATAGTATTCCTGCTATAATTTTCAATTTTCATTAGTCGGAGGTTGTTATGGCAAAATTATCCGTCAGAGATGTGCAGTTAAAAGGGAAAAGAGTTCTTGTCAGGGTGGATTTTAATGTGCCGCTGGATGCGAACCTTACGGTCACGGATGACACAAGGATAAAGGAAGCGCTGACAACGATTAAATACATTTCCGGGAACGGCGGCAAGGTTATTCTAATTTCGCACCTTGGAAGACCGGACGGCAAAGTTGTGGAAAAAATGAGAATGGCCCCGGTAGCTAAAAAACTCGAGCAGCTGCTTGGGAAAACTGTTTTAACAGCAAAGGACTGCATTGGAACAGAAGTCAAAGATATAGTTTCCAAAATGCAGGACGGAGATGTTCTGTTATTGGAGAATGTCAGGTTTCACGCCGAAGAAGAGGAGAATGATCCCGGTTTCGCAAAACAACTTGCTGAACTCTGCGAAATTTATGTAAATGACGCTTTCGGGACAGCCCACAGAGCTCATGCTTCCACAGAAGGCGTAGCGAAATATGTAAAGACGGCTGCTTGCGGCTTCCTTATTGAAAAGGAAATTAAATACCTTGGAATGGTGCTTGGGAATGCTCAGAAACCCGTTCTGGCTATTATTGGAGGAGCCAAAATTTCCGGCAAGATAGATGTTCTGACAAATCTTCTTAAAAAAGTTGATGCCCTGATAATAGGCGGGGGTATGGCTTTTACCTTCATGAGAGCGAAGGGACTTAAGACAGGAAAATCTCTTGTAGAAGAAGACAAGATTACTCTTGCAAAGAGCATACTTGAAGAAGCGAAAACAAAAGGCGTTAAGATTCTTCTGCCTGTTGACCATGTTATTACGGCAAATAAAGACAATCCTTCGGATGCAAAGCAGGTTAAAGATATACCTGATGGCATGATTGCGCTGGATATCGGAGACGAGAGCATAAGAATCTTTGCGGAAGAAATTAAAATATCGAAAACTGTGTTCTGGAACGGCCCACTCGGGTTTTTTGAGATACCGCAATTTTCCAAAGGAACAATGTCTATTGCAAAAGCTATTGCAGACTCAGGGGCAGTCTCTGTTGTAGGAGGAGGAGACTCTGTCTCTGCTGTAAAGAAATCAGGCGTATCGGCAAAGATTACCCATATATCTACAGGCGGTGGCGCGTCTCTGGAGTATGTAGAAGGAAAAGAACTGCCGGGAATAGCAGCCTTGAACGAAAAATAATTTACTGGTTATTGTATTTGTTAAGTCGCTAAAATATTCGTCGGTAGTTTGGAGGTAATTTTGAGTCTTGCGGTCGTAGGTTCAATAGCGCTTGATTCTATAAGAACGCCTTTCAAAAATGTTACTAATGTTCTGGGCGGCTCTGCCGTATATTTCTCGTATGCAGCGAGCTACTTTACCCGTGTGAATATGGTAGGTGTTGTAGGCAGAGACTTCCCGGTCAAGTATACGGAAGAACTAAAGAGAAAAGGAATAAACACGGAAGGTATAGAGGTTGCCGACGGAAGAACTTTTAATTGGACCGGAGAGTACAAATACGATATGAATGTCAGGGAAACTTTAAAGCTCAACTTGAATGTTTTTGCGGATTTTAGCCCAAAGATTCCGTCAAATTATAAAAAATGCAGCCATCTTTTCCTTGCCAACATAAATCCTGCCCTTCAACTGAAAGTTCTTGACCAAATAAAGAGCCCCCGGCTTACAGCGTGTGACACAATGGATATATGGATAAAGACGGACAGAAATAATCTATTAAAACTGCTAAAAAGAGTTGATATTCTTTTTATTAACGATTCTGAGGCGAGAGAACTGGCAGGGACTGCTAATCTAATAAGCGCTGCAAAAATAATAAAAAAATTAGGGCCTGCTATTGTAATTATCAAGAAAGGAGAACACGGCAGTATTCTTTTTTCCGGGAGCTGGCATTTCCTTGCGCCTGCGTTTCCTCTTGAGTCGGCGATTGATCCGACAGGAGCGGGAGACTCTTTTGCCGGTGGTTTTATGGGATATATTTCAACCGTAAAGAAAATAAATGAAGATGAAATTAAACGAGCTCTTATATTTGGTACTGCAACTGCCTCGTACTGTGTAGAAGATTTTAGTGTTAACCGTTTCAGGTCCCTGAAAATGGAGAAAATTAAGAGCAGGTTCAAAAATATCAAGCAAATAACGCATTTTAAGGATATTTAAATGATAGATTCAAACCGAATTAAAAGACTGCCCCCGTATTCTCTGGGGAAAATAAAGGCAATCATGGCTGAACAAAGGGCCAAGGGAGCCGATATAATAGATTTTGGCATGGGAAACCCCGATAAGCCTACGCCAACGCATATTGTTGACAAGCTCTGCGAAGTAGCAAGAGATCCTAAAGCTCACAGATATTCAATCTCAAAAGGCATGTTAAACCTCCGTAAAGCCATGGCACAAAGATACAAAGAAGACTTTAATGTTGATCTTGACCCTGAGTCAGAAATAATTACTACCATCGGGGCCAAAGAAGGCATTTCGCATCTCGCGCTTGCACTTATCGATGAAGGAGATGTAGTCCTGGTGCCGAATCCTACCTACCCCATTCACCTTTACAGCGTGGTTATAGCAGGAGGAAATCTTGTCAGTATTCCTCTGACCAAAGAAAACGGTTTTGTGGTTGATCTTAATAAGATAAAGAAGGAAAATCTCTGGCCAAAACCAAAGATGATGATACTGAGTTACCCCCATAATCCCACGACTGCGACGGTAGACTTGAAATACTTTGAGGATGTGGTGGCTTTTGCAAAAGAAAACAATATAATGATCGTTCATGATCTGGCGTATAAAGATCATATGTTCGACGGTGTTAAAGCGCCTTCTTTCCTGCAGGTCAAAGGGGCAAAGGATGTAGGGGTGGAGTTGTTCTCGCTCTCTAAATCCTACAACATGCCCGGTTGGCGTGTCGCGTTTGCAATGGGCAATCAGAAGATGATTTCTGATCTGGCAAAGATAAAGAGCTATATGGATTATGGCATCTTCACTCCAATACAGGTGGCGGCAATAACCGCGCTTAAAGGTCCGCAGGAATGCGTCAAAGAGATAGCGGACCTTTACAGCAAGAGAAGGGATGTAATGATAGAAGGTTTGGAAAAAGCCGGGTGGAAAATACCAAAACCAAAAGCAACTATGTTCATCTGGGCTGAGATTCCCGACAAGTTCAAGTCAATGGGGTCTCAAGCCTTTGCGGCAAAACTTCTTATGGAAGGCAATGTTGTTGTCTCCGCCGGAGTAGGTTTTGGGGAATACGGGGAAGGTTATGTAAGGTTTGCGCTTATTGAGAATGAAGACAGGATTAGACAAG
>JBAXDA010000222.1:0-3479 GCA_037141215.1 Candidatus Firestoneibacteriota bacterium
CGCCTGTCCGCCGCAGCGTAGCGAAGGCGGAGGGATCCAGAGGCAGCCTTAGCCAGCATGCTTAAATGGGATGTCCCTTTTACCTTGAGACAACAGCTTCCCAATATTTCCGCAGAGTTTTAAGCGCGGATAGAGGCGTCTTTGCTTTAACTCCGCAAGTCTCTGCCATATCCACATAGCCTTCTTCCCAGCTCAGCGGGGGTTCCGGCAGTACCTCCGGGAGCAGATGGGTATTTCTTTGCTTAAAAGTAGCTCTTACTGCTTCGAGCACAAGGCCCGCTTCCGGCATGCCGCTCTCTATCAAGAGGGACATATCCAAAAGATCTTCTATCCTGCTCAGCACGCGCAGCTCCCTCGGAAATGTATAGCTGTGAAGTTTTTCGGCAAACTGTTGCTCTTTAGGATATACAGGAACTGAAACAGCGTCAATACCGGCGAATTCCAGAAGATTACTCCCCTTGATAAAATCAGGGCGGGAAACAAGCGCATCCCCCACGGCAACATCAACGCTAAATTTTGTGAAGGTTCTGCCGCCGCACCGGGCGTCCACTGGATATCGCCAGCCTGCATAGACCGCGTTTCCCAGCACAGCTGTGCTGGTGCCGACCCTAAACTCAAAGAAGTCCTGAAGGTTCCTTTCGGAGAATGAGAAGAGCATTCCGTGCACGGACTCCGGGGTTGGCTTGCCGGTCTTCTGCAAACTAAGATCTACATCACCGGTATAGCGGGCTTTGCGGTCGAATCTTACTCCAAGCGAGTAGCCGCCCTTAAGAATCCACATTCCGGCAGACGCTTCATTCTTAGAGAATATCCTTGCCAGAAAACGATCAAATGCTGTTTTTTTTCTGAGCCTTTCAAGCGCTATCCGATCCGCCTTAGAAATAGCGTTCAGCCTGGCTTCAAGCGCAGTCCTGAAATCAGAACCATTTTTGTAAAATCTTTTCTTATCCATCAGTAACCAGGGGTCTTAAGGTAGCGGTCTATAATCGGTATAATAATTTCTCTCGTTTTGAGCGGCATGTAGGCCTCTGTTATACTAGCCGGCACCAGCATACCTTTCCTGAAAACATCCCTGACCGCCCGGTCAAGTTGTTCGGGAGAGAGCTTGCCTTCTGCTGAATCAAGGATTGTCTTAAGCGGAGTCGTAACCTTGAAGCCTTCTTCTTGCTTTGCATCTTCAGGCAGGAGTTCGCGCTTGTGAAGGATACAGCCCCCGGACGGCTTCTTCCTGAATTTACCGGGAACAGTGAGATGCACTGCGGAAGGAATAATGTCGCTTAGTTCGTAGAAAGAAAGCGCGCTGTCGTGAGAAATTACTCCCTGCGGAATGTCAGAATTTTTTCTGCTCCAAAGCGACCACCTGACAAGGTCTTCATTCTGCGTTACGGGAAAGTTCTTTATGCGGTACACACCTGTATTTATTCTTTCCCAATCACCGGTTTTGACGTGGTAATGCTGCACGCGCCTGGAATAGCCGCATCCGGCCGCTTGCTTGGAAGTAAAATAACCCTTTTGCGCTGCCGCGACTTCAAAAAGGCCTTTATATCTCGCTCTGATTTCTTCAACTCTCATAATAGTTACACTCCATGTAACTATTATGCAATATTCCTATCTTTCTGTCAACACATATGTTACATGCTATGTAACATTTTCGCATCAGTACCTGTCATCCCCGAGTGTCTTTGTCGCCTGTCCGCCGCAGCGTAGCGAAGGCGGAGGGATCCAGAGGCAGCCTTAGCCAACCCTCCAACCCTCCGACCTTCTAACCATCCAGGCGCTGCCCACCGTCTACCCCCTATATCAGCCCCGCAATTTCCTTTGCCAGCAGTTCCACTTCTTCTTTCTTTACTTCTTCTCCATAATAAAGCTCGTTCATTTCCCGTTCATACGCAGTCATGGTAAGTTTTATATTCTTCAGCATATGCTCTTTTGACAAAGGGATGTGAAGCTCCTTTCTTTTTGCCAGCGCCAGGCACTCTGCAAGCTCAATTTTATAATACCGTTTCAGCATTGCGAGATCATAATAATCCCTCGGCTTTGTCCGCTCATTAAGCGTTCTTATCTTTTCGGCAAATATTTCTTTCTCGTCCAGGACCGCGCAGATAAAGTCCAGCCCGTAATTATTTATATACTTAAGGCGCTTGGTCTTTAGCAGGACTTTCTGGTTGGTATTTACATTTACGAAAATGGAATTAGGAAATTCAAGCGGCCCGGTATATTGAAGCACGAGATCATATCCAAACTTTTTGGAGACGGTTTCCTTTATTTTCAGCCTTTCATTCCCGGAGAACAGCGCCGAAAACTCTTCCATCGTCACAGAAGCAGTAAAATCAAGATCGCTGGAGAATCTGGTCTGTTTCAGATAACAATGATACAGAGCAGTCCCGCCTTTAAAAACCATTCTTTGCGCAAGAGCTGAGGAAAATATCAACTTTAAAACAACGGCCAGCATATAATCCTTTTCTGCGTCCGCAAGGCCGTACTTAAGCCCCTTTCTGTTTAAAAGCTCAAGCCTCGACCTGTCCATCAAATCCGGCATCATAGTATAATCTCCATTTAGCGTCAAACTTTCCTGCCGATGCGCTCATTCTGCTGTATCCTGTCTTGGGCAAACCCGCCCGGAGACTTTCACTTTCCAGACCGGCCCGGTCAAGCATTAAGCCCAGGATCCTTTTTATAGTTACAGGGAACTTCTCCGCAAGTTCTACAAGTTTTACTGTGTCAAATTTTCCCCGGTGTTCGCTGAATATTTCAAAAATATTCACGAGAGAGTGTTCGTCCCGCCGCAGATATAGGGAATCCAACAATGCTTTTTCCAAAACGGCTATCTTCGCCTCATAGCCTTCTATTCTCACTTTCTCAAAACCAAAGAACAGCCTGCTCTTTATCTTCTTAAAACGGTAAATACTGTTTTGAAATTTGTATTCGCGGCGCTTCAAGACCGTAACAGAGGTAACACCCCTTTGCAACTGTTCAACCAGACCATGGTAACTGAAAGCAGATCCGGAAGTGACATACGAATTTTTAAGCAGGATTCCGGCTATTACGAAAGGACTGATCCCGGCAAACCCACGGGAGGCAATATCGCTTACAAGATAGCTTCCTCTTTTAAAAGGTATAAGCCATCCCTTTGTTTTGAGCGCATGAAGCTTTTTCTTTATAACAGCTTCTGAGTATTTCCCTCTAAAAGCCGCTTTAATTCCGGCAATATCGGCAATCTTGCCATTGTAGGCAATGATATCTTCAATATCCTTTATATTTCCTTCATTTAGAGCAGCATATATTGACGCCATACAGATACCCCCATATGGTAACTATCTATCATCAATATACACTGCTTTTGACCTTTTGTCAATGGGGTCAAAGTTATTGTGTCAGTGCGTCTCATCTAAGGTTAACGCTGTTGTTCTCAATCGTCAATTGTCCCTCGTCAATTGAAATGTCATCCCCGAGTGCTTCATTTTTTATGTAGGACAGGC
>JBAXDA010000223.1:0-3467 GCA_037141215.1 Candidatus Firestoneibacteriota bacterium
CCCCCGCCTGGTGTTATACACAGACAAAGGACAGAAAATTCATAGATGCTGCTCTAAACGCCTATGATATTGCGACTAAAAACGGGAACGCCGAATGGGCAGGAGGCAAGATGCTTGCCCAGCACTGGCGAGCGGCGTCAAGGTTCTTGTACACAATTGAAAATGATCCGGAGCTGTTAAAGATGGGAGGCTATTAAGTGGAAAAGGTAAGATTTGGTATTGTTGGGGCGGGAAACATAGCCCCCTTTCATATTCATTCCATTCGCGCGTGTAAGAATGCGGAAGTGGTTGCCATTGCAGATACCTTTGAAGCAAAAGCAAAACAAGCAGGAGAAGAATTCAAGATTGACGCTTACGGCGACGCGAAAAAAATGTTTGCGCGGAAAGATATTGATGTCGTTACGCTCTGTGTGCCTTCCGGGCTGCACATGCAGCTCGCTATAGAGGCGATGGAAGCCGGCAAGCATGTTATTGCGGAAAAACCCATCGAAGTCTCGCTGGAAAAAATAGACAGGATGATTGAGACCTCCAAGAAGACAAAAAGATTTGTTTCCTGCATACTCCAAAGCAGATTCTTTGACAATGCAAAACGAATTAAGGAAGACATAGCGGCGGGGAAATTCGGGAAGCTCATTCTGGGAGATATGTACAACAAGTGGTACCGGTCCCCGGAGTATTTTAAGAGCGCCGGCTGGAGAGCTACCTGGGAGCTGGACGGCGGGGGAGCTTTAATGAACCAGGCGGTGCACGGAGTCGACCTGCTGCTTTATTTTATGGGCGAGGCGGACTCGGTTAACGCCTATTGTGAAACACTTTTACACTCGACAAAAGTTGAAGACACCGCGGTTGCCATTGTAAAATTTAAGAACGGCGCGCTCGGGGTTATTGAAGGTACTACGAGCATTTATCCCGGTTCTGCCAGAAAACTTGAGATACAGGGTACAAAAGGAACGGCTGTGCTGGAAGACTACAATACTCTGCTTAAATATGAATTTGAAGGAGAACCGGATCTTTCTGCGAATTTCAACGAGGAAAGGGTTAAGGGAGGCTTCTCGGATCCCACCGCCATGCCTAAAGACACCCATGCTAAACAGTTTGCCGCATATATAGAAGCGCTTCTGGCAGGAAAGGAACCGCCCATCGCGGCCGCAGAGGCCAGAAAGTCCGTAGAGCTGATACTGGCTATTTACAAGTCGGCGAGAGAAAAAAGGGAAGTAAAGCTGCCGTTATAAAGCTGTTTTTAGTTAAAATTGGAGGCTTAGTGAAAAAATATTATTTTCAGGCCCTTCTGCTTCTGCTTACTATCGCTCTGTTTTCAAGCTGTGCCACTCTGGGGAAGAGATCAGTCTCAAGAGACCAGGTTGTAAGGCAGGCCGCGCTTCTTGAACTTGAAAAAGAAAACGAAAGTACAAAAAGTGAAATAGCGGCGGAACTTCTGGTGAATCTTGAAACGGCCGAATTTTCCGACAAGGAATATGCCGTTGAAGCGCTTGTAAAAGCCGCGAAGAATTCTCCGGAAGTCATGAAACAGATTTGCAACAGCTTTTCCGGCAAAGAACCTTCGGCCCGGGGTTACCTTGAAGAAGTTGTCATAAAGTCGGGATATGACGCGGTTCCCGCCTTATTGGAAAGCTTTAAAAATCAGAATAAAAATATCAGGCTCCACTCTGCCTACGCTATTGGACGGATAAAACCTCCGGTTAAGGAAGCTATTCCCGGACTGATAGATTTGCTTAAGGACGAGGACAGCGGGGTAAGCTCCGCGGCGAGGGACGCTCTTATTGCAAACGGAGAAGTTGACACAGCTGTTCTGCTGAAAAGACTTGCGGATGAAAATCCGTCTGTCCGCCGTAATATAGCGTTCATCCTCGGCAGATGTTTTGTTGCAGTTTCCGGCGAAGAAGCAATAGGACCCCTGCTGACGCTCTTGTCCGATGAAAATCTCCTTGTGCGGTCCGCGGCAAACGATACACTGGTGAAAATTGCGGCATCCGGAAGGGGAGCGACTCCCATACTCCTCAAACATCTAAAAGAGAGCGGATCGCATTTTCTGCAAGTGGCTCTTGTTAACATTCTTGGCTCAGCAGGGCAAAGTTCAATGGAGGCGGTTCCTTTAATGCAGGAATATCTTACCGGCGCCGACTCCGAACTGAAGGCAGCCTCAGCCGAGGCTCTCTCCAGACTTTCTTCGGAAGACCCTTCGGTTGCCGCTGCGCTCCTGAAGGCGCTTTCTGATATTGACGGCGAAGTAAGATCGAAAGCGGCCGCTTCGCTGGGGAGAATGAAAGTCAGTTTACCGGAGATCCTCTCCGCGCTGGTAAAAATGTTTGAAGACGAGTATGTTTACGCCAGGGTTTCCGCTCAGGACTCGGTCGTCAAAATAGCCCCGTATACGCAGGCTCAGGCTTCAGCGCTCCTGCTTTCCTGTCTTACAAACTCAATGGCAAGGGTTCGGTCCCATGCGGCGCTTGCTCTGGGAAATTTGAACAATATTGCAAAGGATAGCGTGCCTGCGCTCCTCCCTCTCCTGGCAGATAAGGACAAAGATGTGAGGCGCGCTGTCATTGAAGCTTTCGGGGTAATGGGGCTTTTCGCGAAGGAAGCTGCTCCGGCCGTTATAAACGGACTGAAGGACAGTGAGAAAACCGTGAGAATAGAAGCGGAAAAAACAATTGAACGCCTCGGCTTTCTTTCCAAAGAAACAGTAGCTTCTCTGGCGGACGCTCTAAAGGACCGTGACACGGAATTTACGGGAACCATTAAGAAGATTTTGTTCAGGATAGGGCCGGTGGCAATTTCCGCTCTTGTAAAGAAACTGAATGACGAAGATGCGGCGGTCCGGCAGGGAGTGGCTTCGGTACTGGGCCGTATAGGGCGCACTGTTCCGAACATCAGAGAGGCGCTTGAAGGGCTGACCGCTCTTTTAAACGATAAGAATGCAGCCGTGCGGGTCTCGGCCGCGGTCTCTCTCGGAGAGATAGGGATGAATAACAAAGAAATAATTACGGGGCTTATTGACGCTTTAAGGGACAGCGAGGCCGAAGTAAGGTTTTCGGCGGCGGCGGCTCTGGGAAAGATAGGCGCATTTGCAAAAGACGCTGCTCCGTATCTTGTGGGGTTGTTGAAGGACGAGAGCAATAAAGTCAGGAATGCGGCGAGAGACTCGCTTGCGTCGATAGGAAGCGATGCTGTTGATCCGCTCTTGGAAGCCCTCAAAAACCAGGATGAAAAGGTGAGGCTGGCCGCGGTGCAGGCGCTTGAGAAGATAGGCAGCCAAAAGGCCAGAGAAGCCGTTAAATCTTATAGAAGCAGATAAGGCATGGCGGGGAAAAACTTTTTTCTTTCAATTGCAGTCTCGCGCTGGATCCACTATCCGTAATCCTGGGTTCCCGGGTTTCACAATTCACGACCTTGCAGAGAACAATATTCTGCAGGAGAACGGTTCCAAAGGAGTACGAACATTTTTT
>JBAXDA010000224.1:0-3430 GCA_037141215.1 Candidatus Firestoneibacteriota bacterium
TGCAGCATTCCTTCGTATTTCCATTCGGTTGATTCCTTAACCGACTTCTCAATTGATTTTATAAAACCGTCCCTGTGCTCAGGAATAACCAACGCTGTAAAACGCTCGAGATACCCCTCCAAGTCAGGTTTTAGGCCCAGGATTCGTTCCGACCTATCGCTTATATAATAAAACCCCATTTCTCCGTTCGGCCTGGCATAGAACTGATAGACAACGCCGGGAACCTGAGTCGTCATTTCAAGTAAAAGCGTTTCGCTCTTTTTCAGCACATCCGTCCGCTCCGCCACGCGCTGTTCCAGTTCATTGATCCCCAGTTGCAGCGCTACTTCCGCCCGCTCGCTCTCGGTGATATTATTGATATCAGTTTTAATATGATTATTCAGTGCTTTAGACTCACCCATTCTTATTACCTTTTTTTAGGATTAAATAGGAACTCATTTTATTTTACTTTCAAAATCGAATAGGAGGCGGGATTACTCCCACCGTCCTTTCACACCACCGTACGTACGGTTCCGTATACGGCGGTTCATAAAGATTTTAAGAGTATATCAGTTTTGTTTGTAAGGCTACTAATCCAAGTTTATTAAAGTAAGTAATCGGGTACGCTTGATTCATATGCGAAGCCCCGGCGTTCCACCACGACCCTCGTCCGTTCGTTGCGGATTCCCAGGCTCGTTGTTTATTAAGCCCTTGATGCATCATCCGCTTGCCCCGTGTTTTTATTCTCTTCATCTGGCGCCATATGACACAGCGTAATTTTCGCCGTATCCAAAAGTCCAGCTCTTCGGGAATTTTCTTAACCCGTGTTAGGCTAAAGTAATTACCCCAGCCTCTTATTACCGGATTCAGTTCCTCCGTTATGAGCCGTTCTATGTTACGCCCTCGCCCACGTCGGAATATTATTCTTAGTTTATCTTTTAACCTTTTAATAGATTGTACCGATGCTCTCAGCCTCGGTTCTTTCTCATTGGTTATCGTATACCCCAAGAATTTCCTTCTCCATGGACGGTCAATAGCACTTTTGGCTTCGTTAACTTTCAATTTCAGCCTCTTACTCAAGAATAATGTTACGGATTCTTTCACTCGTTCCCCGGCCCTTTGCGTATGTACATAAATATTACAATCATCCGCATACCGGCAGAACTTGTGTTGCCTGCCATCCAACTCTTTATCTAAGTCATCAAGCAAGATGTTCGACAATAATGGCGACAATGGTCCGCCTTGCGGCGTTCCTTCTGTGCTTACTTTTGTCAATCCATCTTCCATTATTCCTGCTTGCAAGTAGCGTCGAATCAGCAAAAGTATTCTTTTATCTTTTACCTTTCGTGCTACTCGTGCCATTAAGATATCATGATTCACACGGTCAAAGAACTTTTCTAAATCTATGTCTACCACCCAACGGCGTCCTTCGCTCACATATTGCCGGGCTGCTTCCACCGCCTGTTGTGCGCTTCGCTTTGGCCGATAGCCATAACTCGACTCTGAAAAGCCCTTATCGAATATCGGACTGATTATCTGATGTACCGCCTGCTGAATTAAACGATCGACGACCGTCGGTATTCCTAACGCTCGCTTGCCTCCACCTGCTTTAAGTATCATCACCCGTCGTACCGGCTTTGGCTTATACCGTCCTTCCAACAGCTCACTTCTTATCCTCGGCCATTCCTGTTTTAAGTAGATTCTCAATTCGCCGACGGTCATATCATCCACGCCCGCGGCTCCTTGATTTTGTTCTACCCTTTTCATGGCCTTGATCATATTTTCCTTGGTGAGCACCTCCTCCGTTAACTGATGTTCCCTCGGCTCTGAGCGTTCCTGCCTTGCCGTGGATTTAGACGCACCCTCATAAGGAAATCGGGGATTCCGTCCCTTACCTCCTGCGCTGGTCGAAGAATTTTCGTCTTCTATTATCGGCATCTTTTACTCCATCGAAAGTCAGGTCTCGTTACCTTA
Source organism: Candidatus Firestoneibacteriota bacterium (assembly GCA_037141215.1). Lineage (GTDB taxonomy): Bacteria > Oederibacteriota > D2-FULL-39-29 > D2-FULL-39-29 > CAIOVX01 > JBAXDA01. The sequence continues at coordinate 1,954 of JBAXDA010000224.1, forward strand.
ACTTCATGTTCAGGCCTTCGTCCCGATAAAACATCGGGCTTACTATGCCTTCGGCTGACTTCTGCATGCTCATCCCATCACCTCACGGCAATAGTAGCCTTGCGGCAAACATGCAGACCTCCCCGGGTAATGCGCACTTACCTTCCCGCTTATGCCCGCCACATCTACGTCCATGCTTTCCGAATAGAATTTGGACTTTAGAGATAGTTGACTCCTCATCCAGCATGTCCGCCTCTATGTGATTCCTGTTCGTCGAGCCAGCGCTTTGCCTGCGGCTTCCTTCAGATTCTACCTCACGATAGACACCCTTGCCGTCCAGCTAACAGTTCCTTCTATCAGGCCTGTAAAGGATTTACACCTTCAAGTAAGTGCGCCCTGCCGGGCGCACAACAAAAAGCTTTAAATTCAGTTTCTTAAACATAAGATAAAGTTTTCTTAAAGGCAAGCCGACCACATTATAGAAACAGCCGTCAATTCTCTTAATAAAAAATGCCCCTTTACCCTGGATATCAAAACTCCCTGCCTTATCCAAAGGAGAAACTTGTTTAAAATAATTATTAATCTGCGCCTGGCTTAATTTATCCATATAAACTTTTGTTTTTTCAAAATCCAACGCTAGCCTCTGTTTACCTTTAGCTTTTTTGATTACTGCCAGGCCGGTGTAAAGCCATTGCGGCTTACTAGATAACCGCTTAAGCATCCGACGGGCATCTGGCATATTTTTCGGCTTGCCGAATATCTTACCATTCTGCACACAGATAGTATCCGCGGCAATAATGATTCCATCAGACACCCTGGCGGCCGCACTTTCAGCTTTATCCCGGGCGTTGGCCTGAACCAGCTGGGAATATGATAAATTGCCGCGTTTAGTTTGCTCTTGAACTTTAGAAGGCAGGATTTTAAACTTCAGGCCAAATTTTTCTAATAACTTTTTTCTGGCCTTAGAATTGGAGGCAAGATATATTTTCATATAATCCAATTAGTTAGCGGGTGGCTTGGGTGTTTTCGACGCGCGTCAGCGCTAGAAAATACCCCAAGACAGGACCCGCGAAATTTTAACCTGCAATTTAGAATCTTTCTACTTCTTCATCCAGGGCATCATCTCTCTTAATTGCTTACCCACTTTTTCAATTAAGTGATCATCCCCGGCTTTGATCAAACTATCAAAATTCTTGCGCCCGGTTTCATTCTCTTTAATCCACTCTCTGGCGAATTTCCCGGACTTAATCTCCTTAAGAATCTTCTTCATAATATTTTTCTGCATTTTAATGTCGTCAATGTACGGGCACCCCTCCGGGCTGCTCGCTTTTTTTGTGTCCTCGCTTCGTTTCCGCACGGCGGAAAGCGGGGAACAAAACGGTGTCAAATGCAAAAACGAATAACGAAAAATCTGATTTTTCTGGATCAAGCAGCAAACGAAGAACAAGGGTGCGGGAGATTGATTTTATGCGGGTGGAAGGAACGCTGCATGATGACC
>JBAXDA010000225.1:0-3428 GCA_037141215.1 Candidatus Firestoneibacteriota bacterium
CTCAGTTTAAGATCAAGAATAGATACATAATTATTAAGAACAGAGAGCATTTGTTCTTTTTCCTTTACTTCCTTCCTGAGGATTTCAAGTTCTTTCTGAATTGCTTTATCAGTTTCTTCTGTCATGTGGCATTCCCTTTTTGAGCCCGGCCGCGAATCCTGCCACGGCGCTCAACAACCGTTTATTCCCTATATTGTCAGAAATCTTTTTAATTACGGCGCTGCCTACTATAACAGCATCTGCTAGTTTGAATATTTTTTTTGCCATCCCGGCATTGGATACTCCAAATCCAAGCGCCACGGGTTTCTTCGTATATTTCCTGATGTTGCCAATGTATTTCTTAAGGTCAGGAAGTTGTTTTCTCTCTCCTGTTATTCCGGCAACAGAAACGCAATAGATAAATCCCGTACTTTTGGAGGCAACCAATTTGATCCTGCTGTTGTCGCTTGTCGGTGCCAATAAAAATATAACTTTCACGCCGTATTTGAGCGCAAGTTTAAGGATTTCCCTGCTCTCTTCCGGGATAAGGTCCGGCACAATTATACCATCAATACCTTGATTTTTGCAAGATTTTAGGAACTTCTCAATTCCGTATTGCAATATTGGATTATAATAACCCATAAGAACCATAGCTGCTCTAATCTTTCCTCTGACTTTTCCTGTTAGCTCAAAAATCTTATCAATGTTTACTTTATTTAAGAGCGCCGTCTGGCTGGCTTGCTGAATGACAGGACCATCCGCTACTGGATCAGAAAAAGGGATACCTAGCTCAATAATATCTATGCCTGCTTTATCAAGCTCGACTATGAGTTTTTCCGTGGTATAGAGATTAGGATAACCTGCAGTAATGTAAATTATGAGGTTCTTTTTGTAAACACCCTTTTCTTTGACAAACTTCTCGTCAATCCGGTTATTAAGATTCTTGCTTTTTATATTATTAGAGTTTCCTGGCGACATCTTTGTCTCCCCTGCCCGAAAGATTAACTATAATAATCTCTCCTTTCTTGAATTTTGCTCTGTTCTTTAAAACATAAGCAACAGCGTGAGAAGATTCAAGCGCGGGAATTATACCCTCAATTTTTGTCAAGAGATGATAGGCAGAAAGAGCTTCTTTGTCAGTGACAGGATGGTAAGTCGCGCGTCCTGTATCTTTATAAAAACTATGTTCCGGCCCTACCCCGGGATAATCCAGTCCCGCTGCAACGGAGTGGGTGGGTAAAACCTGCCCGTCTTTATCCTGGAGCAGATAGGAGTACGCGCCGTGCAGAACTCCCGGCCTGCCTGCGCTCAACGTTGCTGAATGTAAACCTGCGTTAATCCCTGCGCCCCCGGCTTCTACTCCGACAAACTTCACGCGGGAATCATTATAAAACTTGTGGAATAGCCCGATAGAATTGCTGCCTCCGCCTACACATGCGACAAGATAATCCGGAAGCCTGCCTTCCAGTTCAAGTATCTGCTTCCTTGCTTCCCTGCCTATTATGCTTTGAAAATCCCTTACAAGCAGGGGATAAGGATGCGGACCCGCAACTGTGCCGAAGATGTAGTAAGTACTTTTTACTGTTGCTACCCAATTTCTAAAGGCTTCATTAAGAGCATCTTTCAAGGTCTTCGAACCTGAACTTACGGGTATAACATTAGTTCCAAGCAACTTCATCCTGTGAACATTCAATGATTGTCTTTCGCAATCCTCTTCACCCATAAATACATCGCATTCAAGGCCGAATTTTGCTGCAACTGTGGCGGTCGCCACGCCATGCTGTCCGGCTCCGGTTTCGGCGATTACCCTTTTCTTACCCATTCTGAGAGCCAGCAAGGCTTGTCCTACCGCATTGTTTATCTTATGAGACCCCGTATGCGCGAGGTCCTCCCTTTTAAGATAGATTTTGGGACCTCCCGCATATTCAGTGAGTCTTTTTGCAAAATAAAGCGGTGTCGGACGCCCGACATAATTTTTCATGTAGAATTCAAGTTCTTTCCTGAACACAGGGTCTTTTTTTGCTTTAAAATATTCGTGCTTTAGTTCTGTTAAAGCCGGAACAAGCGTTTCTGGCAGGAATTGCCCGCCATATTTGCCGAAATACCCTCTGCTATCAGGCAACACAAACCCTCCAGGTGTTAAATGTTAAATTAAAGAATCAATAATATAATGAACTTGCGACCTGATTATTAAAAACACCATACTTGTTCTGCTTGAACCTTAATCTTTAACCCCATTATTCCTTCGCGTTTTTAATAAAAGCTCTGAGTTTCTTGTGATCTTTCTTGCCGGGCTTTGATTCCACTCCGCTGCTTACGTCAACTGAATAGGGAGACACTATTTTTATGGCTTTCTGGACATTTAGAGCGCTTAGTCCACCTGAAAGAATAATTGGCTTTTTTAACTTTTTGGCAAGAAGAGCTAGCTCCCAGTCGAATACTTTTCCGGTGCCGCCACTTTTTCCGGCGACAAAAGTATCAAGCAAAAATGCTTCTACCTCAGGGTAGGCGACGAGGATGCTTATATCTTTTTTATTTTTGACTCTTATAGTTTTTATTATAGTAAGCGGCTTAATTGTTCCGATAAACTCCGGCAGCTCCTCTCCATGAAGCTGAACGGCCGTCAAACCGCAATCTTTTGCTATGGTTACCACTCGGGACGGCGCCTCATTTACGAAAACACCTATTTTTCCGATAAAAGGAGGGAGTTTTGAGATAATCTTGCGCGCCTGAACAGGAGATATTTGTCTTAGGCTTTTTGCAAATACAAAACCGAGCGCATCAGCGCCATATTCTACCGCAGCCAGCGCATCCTCAAGATTTGTTATGCCGCATATCTTAACTTTTGTCATATTGTATAATAGCAGATAGCCTGATTATTGTAAATATATGAATAACCGGAATTTGGGCAGGAGAACACGCAATACGTTAGGCTTAATGCCGCCGATGTCGCTATTTAATGACTTCTATTTGGTCTGTCGATTTCAGTATTATTTCCGGAGTTCCTTTGTACTCTTTTACTTTTCCTGAGACCTTTACCTTTTTGTCCAGATAAAACTGCTCCGGGTTTTCCGGAAATTTCTTGAAATCGGACGCGAAGATAACCACAGTCAGGTAGAGGTTAAGTCCTTGTTTGAAGTTCATAAAGCAGACTTTGCCTGTATTATGAGTTTTACTTATTATTCCTTCGGTAACAATATTGTTCCCTATATTATTTTGAGTTTTATTTTCAATGTTAATTACTGTATTAATTGAATCATTTTGAGTTTTTTTACAAGATGTTTTCATATGTTTTTTTAAATTATCCGACCGACTAAAAGTTTTTAAACAATTTTCACAATGTAATTTACAAATATCAGTATTATCCATATTTTTTTGTAATGTCATGGATAAATTGTGTATCTCCTCATCACTATATTTATATGAATCTATATTTTTAGGGCATCTTA
>JBAXDA010000226.1:0-3424 GCA_037141215.1 Candidatus Firestoneibacteriota bacterium
AAACTCTTGACCTCGGCGAGAATGAAGCTTTGAAAGCCTGCCGGGATTTCTCGGCTGCTGTGGAAAAGAATGCGGATTCAATAAAGGAGCTCTACAATTTTGCGGTTATCAAAGAACTGCTTTTCGAGTGCTACGCTCTGCTTCTGCGCCGGGAATATCTTCTCGGTTTCAAGGAAGCGCTCCTCGGTTTAGCCGCCGGAGAAAGAAAAACGCTTGTCTCCTCGCTTGAAAATTCGGAAGTTTCAAAGCAGAGCAGTTTAAAGGAAGAATTATTCGCATTAAGAAAAGTTCTTGAACACCGCGACAGGCACCCCGTAAGATTCCTGTTTTCAAATTTAAAGTCAAGGCTCGGCGGAAGGAAAAAAACAGAATGAAAGCTATCTTGGTAGATGCAAGCATAACCGCCTGCGGGTTTAAGAGCTATAATACTGGCGAGTTGATGGAATCCAGCTGGATACATCACGGGCTTTGTTCCATAAGCGCCTACGCCAAAAAAGCGGGGCACGAAATATCTCTGATAGACCTCCGCCTGCTTACGGGCTATGAAGAGTTTAAAACCGCGATAGCAAAGAGCAAACCCGGGGCCGTCGGGCTCAGCATGATGAGCGTGGATTTTGACGCGGTTACAAAATGCGCGGCCCTGATAAAGCAGGTTGACAGTTCCATTAAGGTAGTTGTCGGTGGTCCGCACCCTTCCATTGATCCGGAAGAGGTGAGCCGAAACCCTGATTTTGACTATGTTGTGCTGGGAGAAGGAGAGATAACTTTTACTGACATTTTAAACGCCCTTGAGGCCGGAAAGCCTTTAGAGCGGGTCCTTCGCGGAACCCCTGCGGAGCTGGACAAACTGCCCTTTGCTGACCGCGAACTTTACGGCGGGCATGAAGCGCCTATTCTTCCTGAACTGCCCGTGCCTTTTATGACTGTGATAGCCGCGCGGGGCTGTATTTACAACTGCAGTTTCTGCCAGCCCGCCGAGAAAATTATCTTTGGCAAGGGCCTGAGGCGGCGCAGCGCGCCCAGCCTTCTTTCGGAACTTGAAATGCTCCGAGACAAATACGGCCTGAAAAGCCTTATGATACATGACGATTGCTTTACGGAAGATGTGGAATATGTCAAGGAATTCTGCCGCGGTTATACCGCCCGCGGCTTCAAAATGCCCTTTGTCTGCCAGTCCCGCGCCGATATAATCTGCAGGCACGAGGAAATAGTTAAAATAATGAGGGACGCCGGTCTTTATATGTTCATCATCGGCTTTGAGAGCGGCAATCAGAGAATCCTTAATTTTCTGCGCAAGGGCACAAAAGTTGAGCACAATCTGAAGGCCGCGGAGATTTGCAGGAAATACGGAATTAAAGTCTGGGCGAATTATATGCTCGGCATTCCCGGCGAGACAAAAAGGGAAACGAGAGATACGGTCAGGATGATAAAGAAAATAAAACCGGATCATTACAGTCCCGCTTTCTTCACGCCTCACCCCGGCAGTGATCTTTTTACCTATTGCGAAAAAAACGGGCTTTCGCTTATCAAATCCCACGAAGAATACAGGCGCTCTCCTTTCGGACGGAAGATAAAGGGCATAGATTATGAATTTCTTAACCGGGCTCTGCAGGATTCAATGGATCCGGTCAGTCACAGCGTTTTCTCAAAGTTCGGCAAGTTCCTGGTTTACGGCACGGCGGCTTTCCTAAAAAAAACCGCGCCCGGAAGATATCTTGTCGAAGCGGTAAAAAAGGCGGTAAGACGTGAAAAATAGGCCGGAGATTTCCATAATAGTGCTTTCAAAAAATGCGGAAGAGAATATTAAAAAGACTCTCTCCGCTATTTTAAGCCAGAAGATCTCTAAAAGCTATGAAGTCCTGGTGATTGATTCCGGCTCCACCGACGGCACAATAGAAATTATCAAAAGTTTTAAGTCTGTGAGGCTCGTAAAGAGAAAACCCGAAACATTCAGCCATGGCGGCACCCGTAATTATGGCGGCAGGCTCGCCCGGGCTTCAAAATATCTGGTATTCTTCAACGGCGATGCCGTTCCAAAGGACAACCGCTGGCTGGCGCCTTTGATCCGCAATCTGGAAAATGATAAAAATACCGCTGGTGTTTTCAGCAGGCATATTGCCAGGGAAGACAGCTACATATATATGGCTCTGGATATCGCCGGAGGTATGCCTCCCGTAAAAACTATTTCAGCGCTTAAAACCCTTGCGCCGGATGAAAAGCCCGCTTATTTAAGGAAAATGATGTGGTTTTCCACGGTAAGCTGCGCTGTGAGAAAGAGCTTCTGGGAAAAGAACCCTTTCCGCGCGGATATCAATATGGCCGAAGACCAGGAATGGGCAAAAAGGATGCTGGAGCAGGGGCGTTCCATAGTTTACGAGCCGGAGTCGGTCATCTGTCATTCCCACAATTACGGGATAATTCAGTTTTTCAGGTACAATTACAACAGCGAAAGATCTTTTAACAGAATCTTAAAGACCCGTAAAAATGTTTTCTTTCTGCTGGCCCGGCTTTGCGCGCAATTCTTTTACTCAATAAACGAAACGCTCAGGATAATAAAAACGCCTGCCGCGAAGCGTATGTCAGGCTTCGCTCTTTTCAAAGAGATACTGGCTGCGGTTTTTTCCAGATATGCGGCGATTTTGGGAGAAATAGCGGCTAACATGAAAGAATGATTGCACTGATTGAAAGAAGAGATTACACGGATATTACAGCTAAGGGGAATATAGTTATGAAAAAAGCATTTCTTTGCTTCGGGGTTCTGCTAATTCTTGCCGGCTGTTCGAAAGCCCCTCTGAATATAACAACCACCGGATTGAAAGACTCTTATGAGAAAGAAGAGGCTGCCGTATTCTGCCTCCAGAATAAAGGGCAGGAAGCGCTTACGGTCTGGATCGGGCTGGAGCGGCAAGTTAAGAACGCCTGGGAGCTCTGTTTTGTTGACCTGCAGTCCGCGGATGCCGAGGATGTAAAACATGTGGAACGCCTGCTCGGGCCGGAAGGAAGTTTCTGCGAGACCTGGATGATAAGCGAGTCGGCAAAGTCAGGCAAATTAATAATTCCCGGTAAATACCGGCTTATATTCACCTGCCACAGGCCCAAAGACCTTGTAGAAGGTAAACCTCCGGCAAAGGTGTTTTACTCGGAAGCCTTCACCTTAAAGAGGGGGAAATAGTGAAAAAAAACGGGATAATATTTCTAATAGGCGTTGCAATATTCTTTGCGATAGGATTCATAACCTCGGAAATGAGGGCAAAGCGTATTCCTGAGTTTAAAAAAGGCGATCTCGCGCCGGAATTCACGCTTCCTTCTTCTTCGGGGAAGGATTTCACGCTCTCAAAAGTTCTGGGGAAAAAAGCGCTGGTGCTCTTCTTTTATCCGAAGGATTTTAGTCCGGGCTGTACCACGGAGGTTTGCACTTTCAGGG
>JBAXDA010000227.1:0-3417 GCA_037141215.1 Candidatus Firestoneibacteriota bacterium
CCAAATTCCTTTTAAAAGGTCTCAAGCGTTATTTTGTTGTATTTGTCCGCCGCCCGGGATATTTCTACCCATTTATTTTCATCACCTGACCGGTACCAGCTCGCCGAAAATGGAGCGGGAAATATAAACTCGGGAATTGCGGAAAGATTGGTCCTCGCCATAGTTACCGAAAAATTCTCAATCTCGGGCATATCAAACCCCTTAAATAATTTTTACTTGAAGAGCGGCTCCAGGCCGGCATATTTATTTTTAAGGAAGGCTTCTTCCGCTTCAGTGAGCGGCAGGGCATTATTTGAGGCTTCGCACTGCAGTTTGAACAATTCCTCGTGGCTTGAGCTTAAAGCGGAGGTCACGGGCAGGGAAAGTGTGAATCTTACCGCGAGTTTTATATCTTCAGGCTGTACAAGAGGTTCATACCAGCATTTATTCCACTTCTCGTATTTTCCTGCGGGTCTTTTTGTTTTGGCAAGAGTTTTCAAAGCGTTTAACCCGGCGCCTTTTTCCGCCGCTTTTTTTACCAGTTTTTTTCCAAGACCCGCATAATGCCAGCAGAAAAAATTGAGCGGGAACATACAGGAATCAAAAGCGAAACTGTCAAACAGCGCCAGCGCAGAATGTTCATGATGAGAAGAGAAGCCGAGGAAGCGGAGCAGGCCTCTCTGTTTTGCCTTCAATAGGAATTCGAGCGCCCCGCCGGGAGCCAGGACTTCCCCAAGCTCTTCGGCTGTATTAACGGCATGCAGCTGGTAAAGATCAAGCCTGTCGGTCTTGAACCGTTTAAGAGACTGTGTCAGCTCTTTTTCGGCTCCTTTAGCGCTTCTTTCGGCGGTTTTGCAGGCAAGGAAGACGGATTTCCTGTGAGGGAGCAGAGCAGCGGCAAGTTTCTCTTCGGCGTCGCCATAGGTGGGAGCAACATCAAAATAGTTTATTCCCTTCTCTACGGCTTCCGCCACCATTCTGTCAGCAGTGGCTTGGGGTTCTTGCATTACCAGCATGCCGCCAAAACCGGCAACGGAAAGTTTCTCTCCGGTTTTTCCAAAAGCTCTCTTTTCCATACTGCCTCTGAGTCCTGCTGTCGGATGCTGACAAAGAAGCCGGCGATTTCCGCCGGCCCCTTATTAACTCTCTCAACTTTACAAACTAAAACTTCATCTGCATTGCCATTATCGTTGACCGTTTAAACTTGTCAAGATTCACATCGTAGGTCTGCTTCATGGTGACCAGCAGCACAACACCCGGGGCAAAATCAACTCCCGCCTGAGCATAAGCAACCATATTCGGATCTTTGAGGCTTAAGACCGTGACTTCTTTCTGTTCAAATCCTATTGCAACTTCCGAAATTTTCGGTATCAGGCTGCCTTTGTATCTTGCCTCTCCCCTTATATAAGGAAGATAGCCGTCATACTTCTCGTAGGCTCCAAGCACGTTGACCAGACCGAAGAGATTGGTACTGAGGGCGCCAAAAACGCCTTTTTTCTTCGCTCCTCCGGGGGCAAGCAAGGGGTCAGACCAGTTTACCGGCCGTTTCTCTTCATATATGTAGTCGAAGAGTCCGGCAATAAAATCAGTGTCCATCACCCTGTATTCCATTCTGTAGTCAAAGATTGCGAGTTTGCCCGCAATGCCGGGCGCCGCTATACCCTCGCCGTGATCCTTTATTTTCCCGTAATCCGCATAGAGAAGCGCGCTTAGGAGGTCGGATTTCAGAAGCGAGAGCCCTATATCCGCTCCATAAACCGTTATAGGAGAAACCGAGGGCATCGGGGTTACTACGCCGCCGGCGCTTACAAACTTGTCTTTCGCGGGCTCCGCGTCATACGCGCCCGTAACGCCCGCCTGCAGGAATCCCGGAATAATATTCAGGAAGACCCTGCCTGCGTAGAATCTTTCCCAGGCGACATTATTTGTGACGCTTTCAAAACCAAAAGGCCCAAAATTCAGATCAAACTCGGAGCCGAATTTCCGTGTGTAGATATCAATGCCGACATTGCAGTACCTTCTGACGATGAATCCGTGCCCCAGAGTGGATTCGGAGATTACGCCGAGCTTTATATAGAGGTCGTCTCCCCTCTGTCCGTATCTTACATACCTGAACATATTTTCCAGGGAGTGCTGCCAGTTGTCCCAATCATCCTGCTTGATGCCGTCATCATTCCAAAGCAGGCGGAGGTCAAAACCCGCCCCGAATTTTCCGAGCGTGAACTCATACAGCATGCTCATCATGTAATAAGTCTTACCGTTGACCGAGACCGCGCCGAAAGTGCCGCCAAAATTCCCTCCGGCTTCAGGGCCCTTTGCCGGTTCAACTTTCGGAGTTTCCGTTGCCGGAGCCTGCGCCGCGGGTTTTGCTTCCGCTTCCGGAGTTCCGTCCCAGTCGTTCTGGATCTTCTTTTTGTCCTCTTCCGACATCTGGAGCGCCTGTCCCATTATAGCGCCGAGGAAAGAGGCGATTTCGTTCGCCTTGATAAAAATCTCCTTTTTGGTCAGAGGGTCTTCCATGGAGACAAGGCCTTCAAAAACAGTAATCTTAGAATCTGTTTCATCCGAGTCGGTAATAAAATCCGTGCCCTTTACCGCGGCGATAATATGCTTGGTCTGTATTTGAAGACCGGAGTTGAGCTGGGTTGATTTAAATTTGGTCCTAAGCTTTCCGCTCCAGAGCTTGATAAGCGTATCCCCTTTAAGCTCTTTGTCTTTTAATTTTGCCAGATCTATGGAGGTGTTCTCCCTGAGGGTTACTTTAGAGCCGTCCTCAAAACTAAGCTCCGCTCTTCCTGATTTTCCCGTCCTGATACTGTCCCCTTGGGCAAGCTTCCTGAAAAGCAGGGGCTTTTCCCAGCTCTGTTTTCCGAAAGCAAGCACTTCCACTTCTCCCTGAAGGTAAGACAACTGGGCCTCGGTAGGAGGTGCAGAGGGAAGTTTGGACTGCTGTACCGCGGCTGTCACCGCAGCGGGAGCAGCGGCCTGGGCCGTAACAGGCGTAGTTGCTGTTGTAATTGCAGCAGGAGCGAGAGCGGCCGGCTGGGAAGTAACCGGGACCGTTGAAGTAGCGGGAACCGGTGTTGCGGCCGGGGCAATATTCGTCGCCGGAGCAGTAGAGGTAACAGGTGCCGGGGGCTCAGAAAAGACGGTTCCGGCGAAGGAGAGCAGCATTGCGGCAAGAAGCAGGCTTAACTTTTTCATAAAACCTCCATATTATTTTTTAAGCACTCCGTTTTTCATTACTTCCAGAGTTACCAATTTTCTTTCTTTTACAAAAGTATTCAGTACCACACCACTTATTCCAAAAAGTTTTGCCTTATCCCCCAACACTTCCCGCGCAAAATACACAGGGACGACCTGCACTATTAGGCTAATCAAAAGATGGAAGATATTCATTTTTCGTATTTTTCCTTCTTTCATTTTTTTCTTAAAATA
>JBAXDA010000228.1:0-3368 GCA_037141215.1 Candidatus Firestoneibacteriota bacterium
TGCAGGAGGCCAGAACATTTCCAAGGATACTCTCATTCAAGCCCCGGTCCTTGATAACAAGAAAGAAAGCACCACTAAACCTTCAATTATTGAAGAGCTTTATCCTGATGAAACCAAGACCACCTTTATAAAGCAGTTTGGCTATGAGATTTTCGGCCAGCCCGCCACTTTTGCTCCTGTTGATAATGTCCCTGTTGGGGCAGACTATGTGGTAGGTCCGGGCGACTCGTTTGTAATTTATCTTTCAGGCAAGCTTGTCCAGCAAGAGACCATAAACCTGGCAGTTGACAGGGACGGAAGAGTGTCTCTGCCAAAATCCGGTTCTGTCTTTCTCTGGGGGATGAAGTTTTCTGAAGCAGAAAAACTCATAAAAGATCAGCTCTCTCTGAATTATTCAAATTTTTCAATCAATATTACGCTCGGTAAACTTCGGACCATCAAAGTCTTTATCCTGGGAGAAGTGGTTCGGCCCGGCGGTTATACCCTCAGCTCTCTTTCCACAATGTTCCACGGCCTGTATGCGGCCGGCGGTCCTACCAAAGTTGGTTCCTTCAGGAAGATAAAAGTCATCAGGGACAATAAGGAACTTGCGGTTGTTGACCTGTACGATTTCCTGCTCACAGGCGAAAAGGGGCAGGATATCAGGTTGCAGTCAGGCGACTCAATATTTGTCCCGAGCATCGGAAAGGTGGCTGCCATCAGAGGCAGTGTCAAGCGGCCGCGCATATATGAATTGCTTGGAGAGACAAGACTCTCCCAAGTTTTCAAGATGGCAGGCGGCATTTCTCCGACGGGCTACCTGAATCGGATACAGATAGAAAGAATAGCAAATAACGAAAAGAAAACAGTATTTGATTTTGAAGCAAGAAATGTTGATACTCTGGCAGAGAAAGATGTGCCGGTAAAAGACGGGGATTTAATATCAATCTTCCCCATAAACAAGACAAAATACGGCTATGTTTCAATCAGCGGCAATGTCAATATGCCGGGAGAGTATCAGCTGGCAAAGGACATGAAACTGAAAGACCTTTTAGAAAAGGCGAGGGGAGTGCTTCCCGGGACCTATATTCAGAGGGCTGAAATTATAAGGTATAGAGACGAGAGAAAGAAGGCGATAATCTCTTTTGACCTGGGCAAGCTCTTGAAAGGCGACGAAAAAGAGAATCTTGAGCTAAGAGAATGGGACCAGGTGGTAATCTACACACTTTCAAATGTTATTCCTGTCCAGAAGGTGCAGATAAGCGGAGCGGTGAATAGAGAGCTGAAAATTGATCTTGCAGAGAATATGAAAGTATCTGATGTAATCTTTAGAGCGGGAGGATTGAAGGCAACGGCTATGCTTGATAACGCAGAGCTTTTCCATCTCATCCCCGGAGAACAGCCGGAAGTCAGAAAAATAAATCTCAGAAAAGTACTCATTGATAAAGATCCTACGGAAGATATCGTTCTGCAGGGCAACGACCATCTCTTTGTCAGGGAAGATGTTTCCTGGACCAGAAAGAAGACTGTGACTTTGTCTGGAGAGTTCAAATACCCCGGTATCTATGTAGCCAATTATGAGGAGAAGCTCTCCTCCCTCATAGAAAGGGCAGGCGGCGTCACGGAGAAATCCTTCCTTCAGGGAGTAGTTTTTACCAGGGAATCGGCAAAAATTTCACAGCAGAAGGCGATGGTAAGATACCTTGAGCGCCTTCAGGCCGAAGTAGCCCAGGCAAGAGCAAATGCGCAGGCGCAGAGCACTACGGACGCGGGAATAAAAATAGTGAATGACGCCTTAAAGAGCAAGGAAGAAGTCTCAAAACTCTATGCCAGCATAGATGTGCCGGGCAGGATTATTATCAAGATTGAGAATCTCGCCTCCCTGAAGGACAGCAAGAACGATATTATTCTTGAGGAAAATGACGCTATCTATCTTCCCCAGACGCCTTCATCCGTGAATGTGATAGGGAGCGTCTATAACTCCGCAGGCATTATTTATGAGCCATATAGGAATATTTCCTACTACATTGACAAGGTAGGCGGCACTACTCCTGATGCGAACAGGGGAGATGTTTACCTTATCAGGGCCAGCGGTGAAGTTGATAAGAACAACGCCTGGGGCACTGATGTCCAGAAGGGCGATACAGTTGTTGTCCCTGCCAAGTTTAGCGTAGAGACAAACTGGTTCAAAATGTTCCTGGATCTTTCACAGATTGTCTATCAGACCAGTCTTGGCGGGCTCGCAATATCTAAGTGGTAGCCTTGAGACTTAGAGGGAGAAATTAAAATGACAGAAGAAGCCAAAGAACTATCTTTAATTGATTATTGGAATATTGCCTGGAAATACAAGAAGTTCATTTCAGCAGTCACGGGAATAGTGACAGTCTTAGCCGTTATCTATTCTCTAATCCTGCCAAAGATATATACCGCAACTGCAGTAGTCCTTCCTCCGGAACTGGAAGACATAAGCAAAGGCGGCTCAATGATGAACAGAAATATGTTTTCTTCGCTCGGAGATATGTTTGGTGGCGGGTTCAATTATTCAAATATAGTTATTTCTATGTTGAAGAGCAACAGAATGGCAGAAGGTATAATTGAGAAGTTTGAACTTCAGAAAATCTATAAAACAGCTTCTGTTTCTGATGCGATAAAAACTTTACGAGGCAGTACAAATATATCTGTTACAAAAGAGAAAGCAATCGCTATTAGTGTTGATTCTAAAGACCCAAAACTCGCGGCCGAGCTGGCAAATTATTATATTGCCAACCTTGACATTATGAATGCGGAACTTGGAATAACTTCTGCAAAACCAGTTGCTAGGGTTTTAGATAAAGCAACTCCGCCTGAGCAAAGAAGCAAGCCGACCAGGTCTAAGATTGTGCTTGTTGCATTTGCTTTTTCGCTTTTCGGGTGTTATTCGATCCTTGTCCTTAGAGAAAATAATGCAGTAAAAGGAAAGTAAACCTTATGGCAGCCAAGCACAGAATATTCCTCTCATCTCCTCATATGAGCAAGGAAGGTTTTGAGAAACAATTTGTTCAAGAGGCCTTTGATGCAAACTGGGTTGCTCCTCTTGGAAACAATGTAAATGAATTTGAAAATGAACTGGCGCGTTATGTTAGCATTTCTCACGCGGCCGCTCTGGTTTCAGGTACATCAGCAATACACCTCGCTTTAAAGGCGGCCGGTGTCGGCGCAGGAGATGTGGTCTTCTGCTCAAGTCTCACCTTCTCAGCAACCGCAAATCCGATTATTTATCAGAATGCAACTCCGGTATTCATTGATAGTGATCTTGAGACCTGGAATATGTGCCCAGCCGCTCTGGAGAAGGCTTTCAAGAGGTACACACCAAAAGCAGTAATCGTGGTACATCTCTATGGTTTCTCCGC
>JBAXDA010000229.1:0-3368 GCA_037141215.1 Candidatus Firestoneibacteriota bacterium
GGGAGAGAGCAAGGTTCTCCTCGAGCTTGAGAATCCGCAGAGCATGAAATCAGGAGCCTGGGTGAGGAAGCACAAGAATTCTAATGTATTTGTTACACCGCTGGGGCACGATAACAAGTCCTGGGAGAATAATAATTTCAGGGAACTCTTGAAGCGGGGTATCTTTTGGTCTGCAGGGAAACTCCAATGAGAAAAGGAAAGCAAAACTCCATATTAATATGGATATTTGCTATTCTTTTGGCGCTCGCTTCGGCCCTTCCTTATTTTGCAATGAATTCAGGAACTCCTTCCGGTTCTGTCTATATGGGTTCCATCGGAAACGGATTTGACCAGGCGAGTTACCTGGCCTGGATAAAACAGGGAGCAGAAGGAAAACTGCTTTTCTCCGACAACTACACTACTGAGCCGCAATCAGGAGCTTTCTTTCATCCATTTTTTCTGGTATGCGGCTGGTTTGTAAGACTTACCGGTCTTGAGATAATCCAGGCCTATCATATTATCAGAAGCCTACTGGCAATTCTCTTCATAATGATGCTCTTTAAATTTTCAGAGTTGTTTCTGCAGAACTTCAAGGAAAGGTTCTTTTTCACGGCCCTTTCGGCTTTATCGGCAGGTTTCAGCTTTATGTTCTCCCCGAAAATATTAGAATATCTTAACTCAACATTCCTTATAACGCCCTATGACCTGATAGTTCCCGAAGCCACGGCTTTCATGGCGATTCTGCATAAACCTCTTTTCCTTATGGCTTTGATACTACTGCTCTCCTCAATGTTCTTTCTTTACAGGGGTTTCAAAAATATGAAAGGAAAGGATATTCTTCTCTCCATCCTGATGCTCTTTCTTCTAGGCTTTGTCCATCCCTATGACCTTGCGACTGTTTATATAACTCTTGTTCTCTATCTTATCTGGACCAGGGCGGATTGGATGAAGTGGAGACTGCTGGCAGGTATTGTGGTCATTTCCTGCCCTTCTTTGATCTATGAATACTTGATGAGTTCCTATGATCCTGTCTTTAGAGAGTGGGGGAAAACCCTGACAATTTCCTCAACGCCCTGGAGTTATTTCCTCAGTTTCGGGTTTGTATTTATCGCGGCCGCAGCGTATACCGCGAAGAGATGGGGGAAATATACAAAAACTGAAATATTTCTGCTCTCCTGGCTGATAGGGCATTTTATTCTTGCCTATTTTCCCGTTCGCTTTGAGAGAAGGCTTATCCTGGGGTTTCAGATACCGCTTGCGCTGCTTGCCACGATGTGGTTCTATTCCGCCGCTCTGCCGTTCCTCAGGAAACATCTAAAAATATCGCCGCGTGGCGCGGTGGCTTTTGCGGCTGTCGCTATAGCTCTGACCTTCCCCTCCAATCTAAGGTTCATTTATGAAGAAGTATTTTGGATGAAAGGAAACCCGGCAAACTATTGCGTGTTAATAACTGACCGCGAGGCTTTCAGCTGGATGGACAAGAATATTCCCGCGGATTCCGTTGTGCTTAGTTCCTTCGCTTCCGGCATTTATATCCCGGGGCTTGCCGGCTGTAAAGTTTACGCGGGGCATTATGATCAGACAGTAAACTCCAAACAAAAGAAGCGCGAAGCGGGATATTTTTATGAGACTGCCACAAAAACAGGTTTTAGAAAAAGCCTGATAGAGCTCAGCAGAGCCGAGTATGTTTACTGCGGAGGATTTGAAAGAGCCATCGGCGACGCCGGCCTGGATTCCCTTTCCGAGCTTGAGAAAATATATGAGAACAGCGGCGCGGCAGTCTATAAGGTTAGAGGCAAATTAACGGATTTATTAAGGTAAAGAGTCTGAGGAGGAAGGTATGAAAAAGGCGTTGATAGCAGCCGCGATCGGCCTATTATTATGCACGGCAATTCAGGCGGAGGTGAAGAAGAAAATCATTTTAGATCTAGAGAAAGGCATGCCCAATGATTTTAGCAATTGCGATCTGGAAATAATTCCTGCCGTCGACGCGCAGAGCCCTACCTATCTGAAGATCATTCCAAAACCCGGAGAAGTGCTGGTTGGGATGATGCGCCCAAGAGTTAAGATTTGGGACGGCTATGACCTTATCAAGTTTGATTATATCAACGAAGGCAAAACCCCGCTGGAATGGGTAATAATAATCTACCCGCAGTCAGGGAACTATCACACGAGAGCTGACCTGAAATTCGTCTGCCGTCCCGGAAAAGGAACCGTTGAGCTTGAAATTGCAGGAATCAACAGCAATTTTTCAGGGCCTATGGATTGGAAAAAACCCGTGGATAAATGGCATTTCTACGGCCCGCTTGCAGGCCCGCTTCAGATAGGCAGTGTAACTCTGGAAACAAAAGAAGAAGAAAAACCAAAGAAATGAAGTGCAATATCAGTAAAACCTTTTACAGAGGCCGTAAATGAAAGTAAAAATTAGTATTTTGCTGATGGTCCTGTTATGCGCGGGTGTTTGTTTGCCGCAGGATAAAGCGCTTGAGAAACAAGCCAGGGACGAGGTCAGCAAGGCGCTTAAAGAGAAAAGAATAGGCGCGCTTGATATAGGCAAATACTATGAACTGATAAATATCGGCAAAGCCTCTGAAGTCATAAAGGAGCTTCATCTTGAAGAGTCGGCTGTCCTGGGAGGCCTGGGATTTACTCCTTCTGAAAAACAGCCGTTTGGCTGGAGAGGAGACGGGAGCGGAAAGTATCCGGATGCCAATCCACCCCTTGACTGGGAGCGCATCAGTAAGGCTGTAAAAACAATTTCCGTATCTGTTAAGAAAAGCAGGGGAGCTCCCGATAAAAGCGAAGCTGCCCCGGACGGCGTGATCCGCCGCTGGCTTGTGGCCGGTCCGTTTGCCTCTTTAAGTGATTCAGAGGAAGTTCTTCCAAACGAGAAAGCCCTGTCGCCGGAAGAAAAAGATAAGGCAGGGAATTCCGCCTGGAAAGCCGTGACAATTGATAACAGCTGCCTGGATTTCTGCTCGGAACTGGATATCCCCCGAGATAAGCCGAATTATACGGTTTACGCTTACACAAATATCTACTATTCTTCTAACGAAAAAGTTGTATGCAATCTTTTGTATGAAAGAGGCGTTAAGGCTTGGTTGAACGGAGTCGAGATTCATAATGCCTCTCGGAATGCCGGAATGGGGCTGGGGGCCTGCCGCCTGCCACTGCCTTTGCAGAACGGCTGGAACAGGCTTTTAATCCGTGTAAACAAAGGCGCTGCTGACAGAAAAGGCTGCTGGCTTACCTTTGGCATTTACGGAGACGGAGAGGACAACAGCGAATATGATTCAAAGGGCATTGCCTGGTCGGTTATGACAGCCGGCCCCGGCTCAAGCTCGCCGGTCATTGTCGGCGACAAAATATTCATTACCTGCGAGGACGGA
>JBAXDA010000230.1:0-3360 GCA_037141215.1 Candidatus Firestoneibacteriota bacterium
GCGGCCGGGACTCCGGTAACGCTGTTGAACAGAAGGCAGGAAAGGGTATTTCTGCCCAAAACCGGAAAAAATAAACTCTTCCATTACTTTGCGGCAGCCGCGGCGCTCTCTATAGCGCTCGGACTTGCAAAAATAATTTCTCCTGTTTCCGCGTTCTTTCTCGGAGGCGCGCTTGCGCTTGTTTCCGGAATAATGGTTTTTGATACACTGATGAAAAGAGCGGTTGTTTCCGGCGTTACGGGACTTGTGCTGAGATCGGTTTTCTTTAACAGGAAGAGAAGTTTGCTGGCAGTTTCGCTGATTGCGTCCGCGGCCTTCATTATGATAATTGTTTCTGCCGCCGTAAAAAATCCAGAAGCCGAAAATGTTTACGCCCCGTCTTCCGGTTCCGGAGGATTTGACCTTGCCGCAGGGTCAGAAGTCCCGCTCTTTTTTGACCTCAATACAGCCGAAGGAAGAAAACTCAACGGCATGGAAGAATCCCCGCGGTATAAAGGAATGGAAGCGTTTATGCTCCGGCTGCGCAAGGGAGAAGATATAAGCTGCCTTAATCTCGGACAGCCGTCAGATCCGGGAGTGCTGGGCGTCCCGGCTGAATTAATAAAGCGCGGAGGCTTCAAGGCCGGAAACTTTTTGAAAAATCTCCCCCGCGGCTGGGAAGCGCTTAATGCGGAGCTTCCCGGCGGAGCAATACCCGCTTTTGCAGACGCCAACAGCCTTCAGTGGATATTGCATAAAAAGGTCGGCGATGAAATAACGGCGGGCGGGGCCAGGTTGAAAATTGTCGGAACACTTTCAGAAAGTATTTTTGCGGGTGAGCTGCTTGTAGCGGAGAAAAATTTTGTGAAGGTCTACGGCGCTTCGGGTTACAACTATTTTCTCTTTAAATGCCTGCCTGAAGAGCACGCGGAAGCTTTAAAAATACTCCGGACCGCGCTTCCCCTGGCCGGTTTTGATGTCAGGGAAACAAAAGATATTCTGAAGCGGTACGCGTCAATTCAAAATATCTACATTATGACCTTTAAGCTCCTTGGCGGGCTGGGGTTCCTGCTTGGTATACTCGGCATAACCGCGGTAATGCTTAAAAGCGTCCTGGAGCGTAAAAGCGAGTTTGCCGTAATGCGGTCCTTTGGTTACTCTGCCGGCAGCCTGGTGCTCCTGGTTCTGGCGGAAAACACCCTGCTTATGCTGGCGGGTTTTCTTATCGGAGGCATTTCGGCGGTTATCGCGGCTCTGCCGCAGGCTTTTTCCGGCGCCGGAAACTTTGACTGGACCGGTTCGTTTGGTTTCATAGCGCTTGTTTTTACGGCAGGCCTCACAGCCTGCGCTGCCGGCGCATATTTTGCCATGCGGGGAGATCCGGTGCGGTCCTTGAGAAGCGAATAATCAAGGCAAAGTTTGAACTACAGCTGAGAATATGATAGAGTAATCAAATCAAATGCAAATTTGTAGGGCAAGGAGAAGAAATTGAAAAAATACGCAATGCTGTTGCTCGCCGCTGTACTCTCGGCATCCTGCGCAGGACAGAATAAGTCGGTTATCTCTCCGGCTCCGGAAGCGAAAAAACCCTTGGCTGTTTATGGTTTCCGCGGGGATGGAACCGGTATGAATACGGGGGCGGCTCCGGTAACTGAATGGAGCGAGAAAAAAAATGTTTTGTGGAAAACCAAGATAGGAAATTCCTATTCCTCTCCTGTTCTTTCCGAAGATTTTGTTTTCGCTCTCTCGGAGCCGGGGATTTTATCCTGTACGGATAAGAAAACAGGAAAAATATTATGGGAGAGGACAACCTCCCCCTCCGATCTTCCTAAAGAAGATATGGAGAAAGCAAAGACCTATCCCTCAAGCTGCGGCCTGACGACACCTACGCCGGTAACGGACGGAACAAATGTGTATTTAAACCTGGCAAACGGAATAGTAACCTGTTTTGATTATTCAGGCAGCAGAAAATGGATAAGAGTTTTTGATTACGAACAGCAGAATGAATATGGCAGATCGTCTTCTCCGGTACTTTTTGCGGGAAAACTGCTTGTGACCATTGATCATATTATTGCTCTTGACCCGGGGACGGGTAAAACCCTGTGGGATAATATTGATGCGAGAAACGATTATGCTACTCCTGCCCGCCTGACTGTTGGAAAATATGATCTTGCGGTTCTTCCTGACGGCACTCTATTAAATATTGCAGACGGGACAGTGGCGCTGAAAGTTACAGGAAGCCTGAATTACCCCAGCCCGCTTGTCCTGGGAGATACAATCTATTTTGTCGGTTCAAGGCTGAGCGCGGTCAAGGTATTTATTGACGAGAAAGGCGCTTTAAAGCAGGAGCTTCTCTGGGCAGACGGCATTGAAGGTGAATTATGCTCTACAGGGCTGATATACAACGGGCTTATCTACGCGGCAAGTAATGACGGCGGGTTTTTTGTCTATGACGCGAAGAACGGCACCAAAATTAATCAGGAATTTATAGGAGAGAAGATAAATTCTCCCATCTACGGCGGAATTGTTCTGGCAGGAAAATATATCGCATTCAGCAATGAAGCCGGGAAAACCTGCCTGGCAAACCCGGGCAAAAAGTTTGACCCGGTTTCCGTTAATGAACTGGAAGGCAGTTCGGGCTCCACTCCGGTTTTTGAAGGAGACAAGGTTTATCTGAGAGCTGGCAGCTATCTGTATTGTATAGGGGCAAAATAGAAGACGAAGCGCGAATGAAAAAGCCGGAGAGGGAGAACCCTTCCGGCTTTTTATTTTAGGGATAATAATTAAACCCCGAGTTATACTCTTTATTGCTGTCTTTAATCCTTCTTCCCAAAGCAGTACACTGCCCCGTCGGAGGAGCCTATTACCATTTTGCCGTTGCCTATAGCGGGAGAGGCCGTAATCTGGCCTCCCGCCGTATAACTCCAGAGCATTTTGCCGGTTTTTAGTTCCAGGCCGTAAAGATTGCCGTCATTGGAGCCGAAGAAAACCATATTTCCCGAGATAACAGGTGAGGAATCAATAGAGTCTTTGGCGGAGAACTTCCAGCGCAGTTTTCCCGAGAGAGAGTCGTAGCAGCAAACATCCTTGCTCCTGCTTGCAAATACCGCAAACTCTCCGGTGACCGCGGGTGAGGCGTAAATTTCCTCTTCTTCTGTCAGGGTCTCGGTCCAGAGGGTTTTTTCTGTTTTAAGGTCCCAGCAGGAAGCCGTGCCTTTCAGCGAAGCTATATAGTACCTGCCTTCGAATACCGCCGGCGAGCTGGCAACATAACTTCCCACAGAAAAATATTCCGTTACTTCTCCTTTCCCGAGTTCTATCAGCCGGAGCATACCGTCACAACTGCTGAGCATTATTTTATTGTTATAGAGCGAGGGGGAA
>JBAXDA010000231.1:0-3350 GCA_037141215.1 Candidatus Firestoneibacteriota bacterium
AGGCGCCTATAGCCTCCGCGGCAGATAATGAAACCGGTTATATCGTTTTTACCAGGGATTATCTTAATCCTATATTCTATAATTCAGTGCCTGTCAAGAATGAGCTTAAGAAAGAAGCAGGAATTTTTGCTTCGCTGGGCGAGTATGAATCAGTCCAGATAGGCGTTTATCCTCTCAAAGATCTGCAAGGCGTTAAAGTCGAGGTAAGCGATTTTACCAACGGCAAGGACACGCTCTCGTCCTCCAATTTTGATGTAAGGTGGGTGAGGTATATGGCAGGCGCGGCTTCTATTCCCACCATGTATATTATGCAGCCGGAATCCATGGAAAAATTTACCAGCGTGGATATAAAGGACGGAATTACCAGCCAGTTCTGGGTTACGGTCAAAGTTCCGGAAGATGCGAAGCCAGGAAACTACACCGGTAAAGCAAGTATAAGTGCAGCTAACGGAAAGACTTCGGAAGTTGCCATAAAATTAGAAGTAATGCCTTTTAAGCTGGATAAGCCTGAGACCTATTTTGGATTCTGGTACGGAAATCACGACCCCGAGCAGTTGAAGAAAGAATTGAAAGTAGCGCGCGAGTTTAATATTTCCTGCACCGTTGGTTATAATCCGAGCGTAAGCTACAAGAACGGTAAAGTTACGATTATTGATACGGATAAATACATACAGCTTTTGAAGATTCATAAAGATATGGGCGTTCCCGTAATGGATACGAATATTTCTCAGCTGGGCAATACCTTGGCCGCGCTGAAGGTCCAGTGGTTCTCTCAGGAATTTAATGAGGCGGTGAAGGACTGGTCTCTCCAAATGCTGAAGATCTGGAAAGATAACGGTTTTGGTGACCTCTATGTAAATGTTTTTGACGAGCCGCGCCCGGAAAATTTATGCAGACCCGGGATAAACATTAGCTATGAAGATACACTGAAATACTTGCAGCTGCTAAAACAGATTCCCGGCGTGAAAACAGTCGTCACGCTTGCGGGGCCTGAAAAGAAATTTGACCCTGAGATATTAAAATACATGGATAGAACTCAGCCTCATCTTGGAGCTAATTTTAAAGAACATATGAAAATGGCAAGAGAAATGGGAAAAGAGATAATTGTATATAACAACGGCTACAGCTCGCTTGCCTGGGGTTTTTGTGTCTGGAAATGCGGAGCAAAAGGGAATTTCCAGTGGTTCCTTGAAGCTTATAGTGCAGACGATAATGCTTTCGCGCCTATAAGGAAAAACCCTGAATATGAAGGGCAAACCAATACACGGCAGCTATATCCTACAAAAGACGGATTTATACCTTCGGTCAGGGCTGTATATATCCGTGAAGGCGGCGATGATTACAAGTATATAGTTACACTTGAAAACATGATAGCCAAACTTGCGGCAAACAAGGATGCGGAAACTGCCGTGAAAGAGGCAAAGAAAGTTGTGGAAGAAACCAGGGCTAAAGTGCCGGATTATCCGAAAGCAGGAATAATTTCCGGATATGAAACCGGAGAAGGCGGCATGGAAAGACAATCTTCAGAAATACTGCTGGCGCTCAGGTATAAAATAGGTCAGCAGATAGCAAAGCTTTCAAAATTCTAAGACATTTATCAAGGTGCCAGGAAACGCCCGCAAAAAGCGGGCGTTTCCTTTTTTGCTATATCGGGCTTTAATACCGGACTTAGAATTGATATAATCGCCTATCTTTGATCAGGGAGGAGATATGCTTTCACAAAAAGAGGTGCTGGACATCTTCAAAAAGGCGGGAGCTTTACTGGAGGGGCATTTTAAGCTTACTTCCGGGTTGCATAGCATGCAGTATGTCGAAAAATTTCAGGTATTGCAGTGGCCGAAATATACGGAACAGCTCTGCAAAGAGATTGCTAAAAGATTTCGCAACGATTCCATTCAGGTTGTAGTCGGCCCGGTTACCGGAGGCATTTTACTTGCGCATGAAGTCGCCAAAGAACTCGGGACGCGCGCCATCTTCACGGAAAGAGAAGAGGGGAAAATGACTCTACGCAGGGGGTTTGAAATAAAACCGGGCGAGAAGGTTCTTATAGTTGAGGATATCATAACAACAGGCGGCTCTGTCTTGGAAGTCATCGAGGTTGTTAAAGCTCACAAGGGCTCTCTTGCCGGAGTCGGGCTTCTTGTTGATAGAAGCAACGGCAAAGTGGAATTTGGCGTCAGAAAAGAAGCTCTTGCGACGCTTGATATAAAGAGTTACGATCCTGCCAAGTGTCCGATGTGCGAAAAAGGTATTCCGATAACAAAACGCGGAAGCAGGAAGTAGAAGGTTGGAGGGGGGAGTTTGATACAAAAAGAGATCTACCTTAACGCCATACAAGGTAAAAAGACTCCAAGGCCGGGCATAGGCAACCCTGTTTCCATAGTCTGCACAGAACTCATGGACAAAACAGGAGTTTTTTTCCCGGAAGCACATACTGACGCTTCAAAGATGGCTGCGCTTGCTCTGGCGGGCCATACCCTTCTGGGTTTTGACAATGTTATGCCGTATTTCTCGGTTGTGCACGAAGCCGCAGGTTCGGGTTCCAAGATAGACTGGGGGAGAAAGGATGTTATGCCTTCAACCGTTGAGACGGTCTGGAGGGGCCCGGAAGACATTGATGTTTCTGACAAATTTCTCGAACACCCTCAAGCAAAGGTCGTGCCGGATGCAATCAGAATTTTAAAAAAAGAGCTCAAGGGCGCGGCTGCAGTTAACGGAAAAGTCTTTGGACCGTGGACGCTTGCCTATCATACCATAGGAATGGAAGATTTTTTGATGGGTTCAATTGAAAATCCTGAAAGAACAAGAAAAATCCTGGAAAAACTCAAGGTGCTAACAATTAAATACGCGCGCGCTCAGATAGAAGCCGGCGCGGACTGCATTACGCTCGCGGACCATGTTACAAGGGATTTGTGCAGCCCGGAGGCCTACCGTGATTATGTGCTCCCGATACATAAAGAACTTGCTAAAGAAATAGAAGTTCCGGTTATCCTCCATATCTGCGGGTTTACCCTTGACAGAATAGCCTATATAAATGAATCCGGATTTGCCTGTTTTCATTATGACTCCAAAAATGACGACGGAGAAATAAGGAAAGCAGCAACTAAAATAAGGCTTGCAGGAGGAACCAATAATACTGAGCTTCTTCGCAAAGGCACGGCGGAGGCAATTATAAGTGACATTGAACAGAAAATGAGAACAAACATAGAGCTTATTTGCCCGGAGTGCGCTGTTCCTTTGGACACGCCTATGGAGAACTTGAAGGTGTTTGGCAGATATTTCAAGACAATAAAGTAGAAACAGAGAAAAAAAAGAAAACTAGAAAAACAAAAAAACAGAAAGAGAGAAAA
>JBAXDA010000232.1:0-3341 GCA_037141215.1 Candidatus Firestoneibacteriota bacterium
GTTTGCTCCTCTCCGCCGCTTAAAACGACCCACGCCGTAATTAAAATAATCCTGCATTTAAATCTGCGGTAATAATCAGAAAAATGCTTTGGTTAATACCTCCAGGTCAAGAGGCATAGGCTGAATCAATAGCCGGGTTACTTTTGGCGTGAGTGTCTTCTCATAAAAAAAAGCGCTGCTAAGGCGAGAAGCAAAGCAAGTAGGGATATAAGATATCCCGTTTTTACGGCTTCCATATAATATGTATGTGTATTGTCAACTATTTTCAGTGACAGATCTATTAGTCCGCTCGGAGGCATTAAGGCTTCCAGTCTTTTGATTTTCCAAAGTCCGGCGTTCTCTACCAGGCTTCCTGCCAACAGCAGCACTCCGCCCGCGCAGAGTGCCCGTGTGTAGCCTTTCTTTAAAATCCTCAGGAAAGAGTCAAACCTCACGGCAGCAAAGACGGAAATGAAGGTGAAGGGAACTATTATCATTCTAAGCGCAGCGGACTGGGAATTGAAAAACGGTATGAATCCGAAGACGCCGTAGAACCTGTCAAAGGTGAAAAAAAGCGTGACCAAAGAGGCAAGGTAGATTCCTTTGAGCGGCACCGCCTGCAGCGCCGGGCTCCGTTCTTTCTGTTTATTCAATAAGATCATTATGCCGGTAAAAACTCCGAACCAAGCCAGCAGAATAAATCCCGTGAGATCCACAAACAGGTTGTATTCAAACCAGCCGAAAGCGCCTTTGTAAAGTTCGTAATTGCAGTCGCGCGGCACGAGCAGCGCCTCAAAAAAAGAAGTAACAGACGGATAACCTTTCGAGCCTGTGTTGCTTTTCCCTGCAAAGGCAACCGCCGCAGGGAGTAATCTGAAGGCCGAAAGCAGAGCTGAGGCGGTTATGGCAAGCGCGGGGCCTTTCCATTTTTTAAGGTCAGCGAGCAGAAGCACGGCAAGAAAGAATAGGCACCAGACATAGAGATGGAAGCCTCCCTGCAGCAGGATAAAGAAGAGAAGGAGCGCGATTTTGAGCGCTGCCGCGTAGGTTCTCTTTCCGGCCTCGAGTTCAAGAGTAAAAAGCACAAAAAACGGCAGAAGAAAAACGGAGAACCATTGAGTATGCCCGACGCCCATGCGGGAGACTATGTATCCGTTAAAATTTAACAGTAGAAAAAGAGCTGTGAAAGCCAGGAGGGTTAACTTAAACTTCTTCCTGACCAGCAGCAAGCCGAGGAAACCCAAAAAATAGAAGAGAGCTATATTCACGCACATGAACTGTCCGGGTGTAAGGAACTTTAGGAGCAGTATCTGAGGGGAGACCATAGTCTCGGGCTGGCCGAGGAACATATCGGTTTTGTTTACGGCTTGCGAGATGAAATAGGGGATACGGCATTCTTCAAGCGCCTGCTTAAGAACCAGGCAATATTGCTTCTCTTTCGGCCAGTCGGCGATGGACATGGGTATATCGCCCAGCCGGAAAGAAGAGAGCCAGTGCGCCAGCCCCAAAAGGAAGAGGGCAGTCAGGAAGAGAGCACTGAAAGTTTTGCCCGCATCACCGAAGATGTTCTTCGTCAGAAAGTTTTTCATTCTGCTCTTTGACCGGCTTTCTTTTCGCCCACCGCGTATACTTCGTCCTTCCCCCAGAAATCACCGACAAGAGCGCGTCTCAGCGCGTCCCTCAATTTCCAAAGGATACGGTCGTAAGGGCGCCTTTTCTCCGCCGCCTCAACTACCTTGAAGCCGTTTGCTTCAAAGACTTTCAGCAAGGCAGGAAGCGGATAAGGCCTGACATGCGTCGGGTCAGCCCAAAACCCGTCGGCAATATCTTTGAGATTTTTGATGTCGGGAGTTACAACGACAAAGATGCCTTCGGCGCGAAGGCTCTTGTGGACTCCGGCAAAAAGAGAGGAGAGTTGTTTGAAATCAAGATGCTCGGCCATATGGCTCATATAGACCGCGTCATAATGCCCGGGTTTGTTTTTTAGGAATTCAAGGGCGTCTTGACAGGTAATAACTAAACCCTTGGAAGGCGCCTGCTTCGCGAACTCCGGGTCAAGATCAACGCCTTCGGCTTCAATGCCGTTTTGCTTGAGATGTTCCAGGAAAATTCCCGCGCCGCAGCCTATATCCAGAACGCATTTTCTGCCCTTAAAAAATTTAAAAAAGAAATCTTCTCTTTTCATAGTTTAATTATACATCAAAAGCCGCTTAAAGGAAAGGGAGACATACCTGCTTGGCGTGTCTCCCTTTCTCTAAATATTAGGCTTAGAATCTAAGAGCTTTCATCTGTTTTAGGTAATACTTGTAATTTTCCAGTGAGGTTCCGGGAGTTATCAGATGGTCAGGGAGAGGTACAAAGCCGCCTTCTTTCATAAAAGGAATATTTCTGGCTATTTCTGCGTCAATGGCCGCAGGCCCTTTCTCCAGCGCGAGTTTGTCAATGCCTCCAAACACCCGGAGTTCTTTCCCGTACTTTTTTCTGAAATCGGCCGCATCGGCTTTCCAGGTCCCGACCTCTATCGGAAACATTACATTCACGCCGCCCTCAAGCCAGCCGGGAACCAGAAGGTCAATTACTCCGTCGCAATCCACCCCGTGAAGTTTACAGCCGTATTTTAAAAGCGTGTCTGAAATCCTTCTGTAATGCGGGACACAGCACTCCTGAAAAATATCGGGGGAGATAAGCGGGCCGTGGTTAAAACAGATGTCCTCCCAGCCGAAGCCGATATCTATTTTTGCTCCGCGTTTTCCGGCTTCATCCACACACCAGACGACAAGATCCGCGATGGTCTTTACCATTTCCTTAAGCAGGTCCCTGTTGTCATAGGCGATATATGCGAGGTTCTCAACGCCGACCCAGTCCCTGATCCAGCCTATCATTGAGCCGGTCTTTATTCTGACCGGCGATTTTGATTTCTCCAGATTCTTGAGGATGAGGTCGAAATCCTTAGGGAATCTGTCCGGATGCGGCTGGAGTCTTTTCTTGTATTCATCCCAGCCCTGTCCTTCCGTTCCTTTTATGGTGAAATCTACAAAATGAGGAATGCAGCTCTTCCCTTTCCAGTGCTGCGCTATAACCCCGTCGTACTGCCTGAAAATCTTGTACTCGTCTGTTTCCTCAAGCAGCTCTTCTTTGAAATCCGGAAGCAGACCGCAGTTTACAGGTATGGTCTCAAAAATACGCGGAGTATCCAAAAACTCATTTTGCTGAGCATCCTTCGGCATGCCTTCCTGTTCCCACCTTTCCCTGGTTTCCGTCCAGCCTGTCCAGTGCATAACCGGCATCCTGTCAACCTTCTTGTAGTTCATCACATCTAAAAATAAATTGCGCACATTATCCATAATTATTAGACCTCCTAA
>JBAXDA010000233.1:0-3331 GCA_037141215.1 Candidatus Firestoneibacteriota bacterium
GGTTGTGCCTCTTGTGTCTTTTTCGGCAGAAGGAAAATGAGTAAAAACTCCTTCAAGGCGTATATTGGAAAGCTTCTTTGCTCTTGCATACATAGTAGAGAAATCGCCGGGGAGAACGCCCAGTCTGCCCATGCCGGTGTCAACTTCTATATGTACGACAGCCTGTTTTTTCTGTTTTAGAGCGGCTTTGGAGAGAGCGAGGGCTATTTTCAGACCCGAGACAGATTGAGAGACCCCAAGGTGTACCGCTTCTCCGGCCTGCCCGGGAAGTATTGCGGCAAGGTTCAAAATAGGAAGTTTGAAACCGGCTTTTCTCAAGGCAGCTGCATCGGAAAGGTCGGCAACTGCAAGAAAATTCGCGCCTTCTTTACATAAGGCATCCGCAACCGGAAGAAGCCCGTGCCCGTAGGCATTGTCCTTCACAACAGCGCAGAAAAGAGCATTCCCGGCAAATCCATTCGCCTGCCGGAAATTGTGCCTTATTGCGGAAAGATCTATTTCAGCCCAAATATTATCCATATGTTACTATTATAGACTCTGGAGGGTTATTTCTCAATGAATAAAAACCCGGCCGGAAGAATACCTCTATTAAACCTGCAGAACCTTCTCTTTCTCTGTATCCTTGTGTATTCTCAAGCTCCTTTCACTTATGCTTCTATCTTTCATTTCCTTATATAATGCGGCAGGTTTTCAGGGAGTTCCTTGACAAGCTCCGCGTAACCGGCGAACTTTCCGTTTTCATAGACGGGCAGATCATAGACCATCTTTTTAACGCCGTTCTTTTCAATAGAATAAATGTTCTCTTTACCGGAGGCCATAAGGGCTTTAAACTTGGTTTTCGCGGGTTCAGGGTGGCAGGAAAAAATCTCTTTGCCGGTTAGATCACTCCCGTAAGCAACCTTTCCTTTTTCGTTCATATAGGTAACTATTCCGTTCAGATCGCAAACACACACAGACGCGTCCATTTCCTTTGCCCAATCAATTGTATTAACCACTTGGCCCTCCATGTTTGGTCCTTCTCTGCTGCATTAGTAAGATTGAGATGCCGTCATTTTAGCGCATTATTGTAGATTTCTGCAAAATCTTCCCGCACCATTCTTTCTCCTGACGGAAGTTCAATAAAATCCTTTCCGCCGGCGTAAACAGCAAGGAGCGTCTCTGCCATTCTGTCAATATCCGGAGCATAAGACTTTGCCAGCCGCCGTTTTGCGTTTACCTTGTCCAGCCAGCGGATTAGGGTGTCTACGGAAGAATCTTCATAACCAAACATCCTCTCTCCGAACATATCAAGGCGATACTTGAAAAATTTGTATCTTGACATGTATTTAAGCCAAGCAGGGAGAAGCATCGAAAGACCTTCACTGTGCGGCACATCCGTCCAGGCCGAGAGGCAGTGTTCCATCCAATGCAGGAAACCCTTGCCGTTCCACGACATAAATCTGAAAGGAGAACAAGCCAGCGTCCCGGACCAGGAAAGATTCATCAAGGATTCAATATCTTTTCTGTCTTTTAGGGCTTTAGGCAGAAGATCCATTACCGTAAGGATGACTCCTTCCGCCATCCTGTCCTTAACATAAGCGTCCCCGGTGGTGGTGAGATACGGCTCAAGCAGGTGACAGACTATATCTACGCCCGCATAGGTTATTTGTTCATTGGAGAGAGTAATTATCAATTCGGGGTCTATGATAGCGGTCTTCGGAAAAAGAGCGTTATCCATCAGGTGGACTTTTTGATGCAGTTCCCAGTTTGTAATGACCGAAGTAGGATTTCCTTCCGAGCCTGTTGCGGGTAGAGTCGGGATGAGTAAAGCAGGAAGGGGCTGAGCCTCTATCTTTCTAAAATTCTTTGAGCAGAACATATAGTCCCAAACGGAAACGCCCTCGGGGGATTTTGCCATAAGCGCGATTGCTTTTGCGGAATCCATCGGGCTTCCCCCGCCCAGGCCGATAACCAGATCGCATTTCTCTTTCTTTGCAAGCAGACCTGCTTTATCAATGGCGGTGGAACGCGGGTTCGGCTCAATTTCATCATACAATATATAGTCAACTCCCTCTGACTTAAGAGAAGCTGTGACTTTATCCAGCACTCCGGTCTTTTTCACGGAAGCCTTTCCTGAAACAAGCAGGGCTCTTTTTCCCAGTTTTCTCGCTTCAATTCCCGTTCTTCTAATTTCTCCCTGTCCGACAATAGACTTAACGGGCCAGTAGAATTCGAAGTTGTGCATAAACATCCCCCTTGAAACGCGATACCTGTTTATTATACGATAAATATTATCACAGTTAAAGCCGAAACAGATTTGAGCTGTTTCATTTTTCCTTGTTTATGAATACAGATTTGCTATAATCCTTATATCTGACAGGGAGGAAAATAAATGACACCTAAAGAAAAACTGGGCCTTTCTTTGCAGCGGAAGCCTTTTAAAGGAAGGGTACCTCATTTTGAATTGGACTTTTTTCTGACTATGGAAGCCTTTGGAGAAGTGCATCCCCGCCACAGAAGCTTCAGCCAATGGAACCAGATGAAACCAAACGAAAGAGAACTTCACAGAATAAACATTGCCGAGCTGGTCATTAAAGTTGCTGAAAAATACGGGCATTCTGCGATAAGAGTCCCTGTTATTACTTCGATGTGGGATGTGGAAGAGAATGTCAGAATGATAGACCTTGTAAGAAAACTTTCAAATGACAAATACGCCCTCTTTTGCGCCCAGTATGACGGTACTTTTGCCATTCCTGACGGCAACAGCATGATGGAAGTCTCCATGAAGCTGGCCGATGCGCCCGAGGAAATCAAGGAGCACCATCAAAAAGTAATTGACCGTTGCATAGACACTGTCGCTAAAATAACTAAACAGGCAAAGATTGATGTGCTTTTTCTAACCTGCGACTACTGCTTCAACAACGGTCCCTTTCTCTCCCCGGACCAGTTCGCAGAGTTTGTTTTCCCACAGCTAAAGTATGAGCTCGACGCCTTCAGATCTCTCGGCTGCTTCACCATAAAACATACCGATGGGAACATAATGCCGATAGTAGATCAGCTCGTGAATGCCGGGCCGGACGCGCTTCATTCGCTTGACCCGCAGGGCGGAGTTGATATTGCGGTCATAAAACAAAAATACGGCGACCGGGTGGCGCTGATGGGGAATGTAAACTGTGGCTATATGGACACCGGCACCGACGAACAGGTTATTGAGTCGGCAAGATATGCTCTGAAAAACGGCATGGGCAAGAGCGGCTACATTTTCTCCACAAGCAACTGCGTATACACGGGAATGGAGCTCAGGAAATACGAACTGATACTGGATGTGTGGGAAAAAGAAGGGAATTATTAA
>JBAXDA010000234.1:0-3252 GCA_037141215.1 Candidatus Firestoneibacteriota bacterium
TATAATGTGCCGGCTGCTTCGGCGGAAATCTCAAGAAACTTTCCCATTCCCCTGAACTTCTGGTATCTTCTGTCAAGCAGTTCGCCCGGCTCAACACTGCTTAATTCAGACAAGTGTTTTTTGATAACAACTTTCATCTCTGCCGCCATCTTGTCATAATGCCGGTGGGCTCCGCCTGACGGTTCTTTTACTATTTCATCAATTACTCCCAGTTCAAGCAGATCATGAGCGGTCAGTTTGAGAACCTCCGCCGCGTCCGCTGCTTTGGAACTGTCTTTCCACAATATTGCCGCGCAACCCTCAGGGGAAATTACAGAGTAAACGGCGTTTTCAAGCATAAGAATCCTGTCCCCGACCCCGATTCCGATTGCTCCCCCGCTTCCGCCTTCGCCGTGAACTATTACAATAATAGGGACATTCAAAATACTCATCTCTCGCATATTCCTTGCGATTGCTTCAGCCTGTCCGCGTTCTTCCGCTCCCATCCCGCAATAAGCTCCTGCGGTATCAACAAAGGTTATTACGGGTCTGTTGAATTTTTCGGCAAGCTTCATCAGCCTTAACGCCTTCCTGTAACCTTCAGGATTTGGACTGCCGAAATTCCTATATATACTGTCTTTTGTATCTTTGCCCTTCTGAGTCCCGAGAACAACAACCGGCTTGCCTTCAAGAAAAGCAAAACCTCCGACTATCGCCGGGTCATCTTTGAAATTTCTGTCTCCGGAAAGCGGCATAAAATCTTCAAATATACGGGTAATATAATCCAGAGTCCTCGGCCGCTGCAGATGCCGGGCAACCTGCTGGCGCTGCCAGGGCGTCAACTTTTCATAGATGTCCTTGCGCATTTTCTCCGCTTTCATTTCCAGCTTTCGCAATTCATCGGAAAAATCGACAGCTTTGCTTTCTGTAAGCTTTTTTAGCTCTTCTATTTTCTTTTCAAGCTCAACTATTGTTTTATCGAAATCATGCCTGTGCAAAACAGCCTCCACATACTCCAAAAAGTAAAACAAACTCCGTTCAGTTCACAGTTGTAGTTAGAAATAGTTTACATAGTCTAATCTAAGGTTTCTGATGTAATCAGTCGAATTCCTGGTCAGGCCCTTGAAATCAAACTCCAGCCTGAGTTCAGGAGCAAAGGCATACCGAAACCCTAAATTCAGACTCCTTGAACCATCCTGCAATAGATCATTTAATTCCAGGAGGATTGAGAAATCCTGGCTCGTCGTCCAAGCAACATTTGCAAAAACACCCAGATTATTTGAAACGTTAAAATCAGTAAACTTATTGTGATTGTTTATTCCGCCTGATAAAAGAAAATTATTCATTATGCTCTTGCTCGCCACGGCGTAAACTCCCAGCGGTATAGTTAAAATCCCGTTGGTCTGGGGTTCGTAACCGAAAGCAATAGCGGGGAAGGCGGGCGTTTCTTCGACTATTCTTATCTTCGCAAGGACTTTCGGCTCTCTGCCGTTTACATTTCCTACCCCTATCGCGTTCTGCACATCAAAAGATTCGCCTATCATTAAAATATTAGCGAAACCGACCCAGGCACGGGCATTAAGCCCGCCTCCTTCATAGAACCTCATATGAAAATTGCACATACCGCGCAGAAGAGTATTGGAAGTAGGCGTGTCAATAATATCAAGATTTGGAGAGTTCTGTACTGATTCAGCTCTGGCAGGGAAAACTGAACATACGACCAGAACTGTTGCTATTACAAGCTTTTTTAGCATATTGCCTCCTTACTTCATAAATCCCTACAGGCAAGAAAGACTTTGCCTTGCAATAATTCCGGCTGATTTTCTTCCGCAATTAGAATGACTAGAACTACTCAATTATATCAAATGAAAGGGTTGATTGTCTACCCGTTTTTTCGTTGATTCCTCAGGGTTTTACTGGCTTTTTGAAAGGAACGGAGCGTCAGGCAGAAGGATTATCCGGCTGTCATTTTGTTTATTATTGAGGCAACATATCCGGCGCCAAAACCGTTGTCTATATTTACAGTCACCACATTAGAAGCGCAGGAATTAAGCATTGTGAGAAGAGCTGAAACACCTCCAAAGCTTGCGCCATAACCTATACTGGTAGGCACGGCAATAACCGGTCTATCCACCAATCCGCCCACGACGCTCGGAAGAGCTCCTTCCATGCCGGCAACAGCAACTATTACATTGGCGCTTCTGATGCGCTCGTAGTGGCTTAAAAGCCTATGTATGCCCGCGACCCCGACATCAAAAACTCTCTCTACTTTACTGCCTGTTATCTCGGCCGTCACCGCGGCTTCCTCCGCGACAGGAATATCGGAAGTTCCGGCGGTTACCACCAGCACGAGTCCTTTCCGGCTGATAACCAGTCCTTTCTTTTTAACTACTATAGTCTTTGCTTTTTCATTGTACTCGGCTGAGCTGAAGTTCTTCTTGACCGCTTTAAAAGTATCCGGCTCAGCTCTGGTTGCCAGACAATAGCCTGAAGCTTTTACAATCTCTTTTATTATGCTTGCAGACTGGGCAGGGGTCTTTCCCTTGCAGAACACTACTTCCGGAAATCCGGACCTTACCTCGCGATGAGTATCAATGTTCGCGAAGCTCAGCTTTTTAATCGGGAAGTCTTTCAGTTTAGACACAGCTTTTGAGACAGCCAACCTGCCGTTCTTTACGCTTTCAAACAACTCTATAAGTTCTTTCTCTCTCATTTTGTTATCTCTCCACGGAGTCTATTATGGTATTAAGCTCTTCCAGCGACTCCATTTTATTAATTTGCGCCCTTACTCCTTTTGCCCCTTTAACGCCTTTAAGATAATAATGCAGTTGTTTTCTGTACTCTCTCAGGCCCCGCTTCTCACCTTTATATTTTACCATAAGAATGCCGTGTTTTCTTACCAATTCCAATTTTTCTTTAAGGGTTACTTCGGGCATCTCAGACCCATAATTTAGATAATGCAGCACTTCTTTGAAGATCCAGGGATTGCCCAGGCAGGCCCGTCCGATCATTACCGCATCACAGCCGGTTTCCTTGAACATTCTTTCAGCATCCCCGCCGGTCTTAATATCTCCGCTGCCAATTACCGGTATCTTCACGGCCTTTTTGACTTTTCCGATAAGAGCCCAATCCGAGACGCCCGTAAATCCTTGAGTTCTCAGCCTCGGATGCAGAGTTACCGCATCAGCTCCCGAAGCTTCTGCGGCCAACGCTATCTCTACGGCATTAATACTGGAGGCGTCCCATCCGGATCTAATTTTTACGGTAAGAGGC
>JBAXDA010000235.1:0-3217 GCA_037141215.1 Candidatus Firestoneibacteriota bacterium
AAGTCTTTTCTCTGCACAACCATATCAACAAAGCCCTGGCTCATAAGGAATTCAGCCCGCTGAAACCCTTTCGGAAGTTTCTGCCTGATAGTCTGTTCTATTACCCTCTGCCCGGCAAAAAGTATAAGCGCGTTTGGCTCTGCTATGGTAATATCCCCCAGCATGCCGAAACTTGCGGTTACGCCGCCCCCGGTGGGATCCGTAAGAACGCAGATATAAGGTATGCCTTTTTTTGCGAGTCTACCGAGAGCCGCGCTGGTCTTTGCCATCTGCATAAGAGAAAGAATACCTTCCTGCATCCTGGCCCCGCCGCCGGAACCGGATACAATGACAAGCGGAAATTTTCTTTGAAGCGCGAATTCTATAATCCTGGCTATTTTTTCCCCTACAACTGAACCCATTGAACCCATCATAAAATTTGAATCCGTGAGGCCTATAGCAACGGGACAACCTTCAATTCTTCCTTCTCCCGTAATGACCGCGTCATCTAGGCCGGTCGCTTCCTGGTTCTTTTTCAATTTTTCCTTGTATTCCGGGAAGCCCAGAACATCCAGGGCAACAAGCCGCCCGCAATTCTCAATAAAGGAGCCCTCGTCAAGCAGAAGATTTACCCGCTCCTTCGCGTTCAAGCGCATATGGTGGCCGCATTTCGGGCAGACTTTAAAGTTCTCTTCAAGCTGTTTTGTATAAAGCATCTCTTTGCAATGGTCGCATTTCGTGTAGAGTCCGTTAGGAACCCCGACTTTCTTCACCGGGAGTTCTACCTCTCCCTGTTTTGATCTTTTAAATAAGGCCATAACAACTCCTCCGAATTTGATTCCTTTGATTGATTAAAATATTTAATCAAAACCGGGCATTCAACCTCTTGATCCTGCTCCGCCTGATTCTTTTTATTTCTTTTCGTTTATCTCTTCCAGCAGCATGACTTTGAACTTAGTATAATCCATAGGCCCCAGGTCTTCGGCCCCCTTTCTTCTTACCGCGACCTTATTCCCAGAGGCTTCCTGTTCGCCGATAATCAGAATATAAGGCACTTTCTCCAGTCTCGCGTCTCGTATCTTTGCTCCAATCTTTTCGTTCTTCAGATCAAGCTCGCATCTCACGCCGGAAGAGAGGAGATCATTATGTATTTTTCTTGCATATTCATCCTGGTTGTTCGTAATCGTAAGAATCTTTGCCTGCACGGGTGACATCCAGGTCGGGAAAGCTCCTGCATAGTGCTCAATTAGAAACGCTATTGTACGCTCATAGCAGCCGATAGAAGCCCTGTGCACCACCATAGGCCTTACTTCTTTGCCCTCATTATCCGTATAGGTAAGATCAAATCTCTCGGGAAGGGCAAAGTCTATCTGTACGGTAAACATCGTCTCTTCCTTGCCCCAGACATTCTTCATCTGAAAGTCAAGTTTTGGCCCATAAAAAGCAGCCTCTCCCTCGGCCTCCGTATAAGTCATCTTGCTTTCGTCGAGTATCTTCTTCATAAGGTTCTGGGATTCCTCCCAGGCCTTAGGATTATCAACATACTTTTCTTTCTTTTTAGGGTCCCATTTGGAGAATCTGTACCAGTAATCTTTTAAACCCAGGGTTTTCATTACATACTGCACAAGATCAAGCACGGCTTTAAACTCTTCAGCCACCTGGGAAGGCATACAGATAATGTGGGCGTCCGCAAGCGTAAACTGCCAGATCCTGATGAGTCCGTGAAGTTCCCCAGAAAGCTCTTTCCTAAACAACAACGCTGTCTCAGCGTAACGGAGGGGAAGCTCGCGGTAGCTGTGTTTATCCGCCTTGTAAATCATAAACTGATAAGGGCAGGTCATCGGCCTAAGCGCGACTTCCTCTTTCTCATCGGTATTGAAGACAAACATCTTGTCTCTGTAATGATCAAGGTGCCCTGATATTTTATACAACTCCGTCTTTGCAAGAACGGGAGTGCTGGTATATTGGTACCCTCGTTTTATTTCTTCATCTTCAATCCAGCGTGTCAATACTCTCTTTAGGGTTGCGCCTTTCGGAGTAAATAGCGGCAAACCTTTGCCTATCGCTGCGTTAGTAACATAGAGTCCGAGTTCTTTCCCCAGTTTTGAATGATCCCTGGACCTGGCCTCTTCCATCTGCTTCAAATAAGCTTCAAGTTCATCCTTTGTCGCAAAAGCTGTGCCGTAGATACGCTGGAGCATCTTGTTTTTTTCGCTGCCTCTCCAGTAGGCTCCCGTGGCAGAGAGCAGTTTGTAGGCTTTTAATTCCTTTGTGTACCTTATATGCGGACCACGGCAAAGGTCCGTAAATTCCCCTTGTTCATATATAGAGATTGCTTCAGTCTCGGGAAGTTCGCTGATAAGTTCTACTTTATAATTCTCGCCTTTCTCGCCGAAAAACTTCAACGCCTCCGCCCGGCTGAGTTCCTTCCTCTTTATAGGCAGGTTCTCCTTGATTACTTTCTTCATCTCCGCTTCTATTTTGGTAAGTTCCTCTTCGGTAAAGGAGGTGTCCCTGTCAATGTCATAATAAAACCCGTCTTCAGTGGAGGGGCCTATTGCCAATTTTACTTCTGGCCATAATCTTTTCACAGCCTGCGCCATTATATGCGAGGCGCTATGCCTTAGGACCTCAAGTTCAGCGCTCATTGTTCTCCTTTTTGCTTTAAAATACCTTTTTTCGCTTGAGTTTTGATGATATCACTAATTTCCTTCAAAGTCAACGCGGAGAAACCATAGTCTGTCCTGCTTTTTTAACCAAAGTTATTTGCCGGCAGAGAATATTCCCTTGCAGTTCTCTATATCATTTGAGGGACTTCTGTCAGATCATCAACCACTTTATCCGCTGCGCTCAGGTCTTGATGCTGGGAATACTTGCTCTTGTAGGCAATACAATGCATTCCCGCTGCTTTCGCAGATTTTACCCCGGAAGAAGAATCCTCCAAAACAAAACAATCTTCGGGACGGAGTTTGAGTTTTTCGAGGCATTTTAGATAGATTTCGGGCGAGGGCTTTACTTTCTCTACTATATCCGAGGTAACAATAACATCAAAATACTCCTCCGGCGCAACATACACCCCGCATTCTTTAAGCACTTTCGTAAGCACGGGATAAACTTCCACATTAGGGCTTGAAGTCCCGACCGCTTTCTTTAAGCCTTTCAATTCTATAGTCTCAAACACTTCCTTAAGCCCTTTCGTGGGGATAAGCCGTTTCTGTCCTATAATCTCAAGGTAATG
>JBAXDA010000236.1:0-3173 GCA_037141215.1 Candidatus Firestoneibacteriota bacterium
GGTGTGACTGAAGTAGCGGTCGCGGATATAGATGAAGAGATGGGGACCGGTATGAATAAATTTGGAGGCGAAAACGATGAGAAGAAGCCTGCAAAGAAGAAAGTATTTAAGGGAGGAGATGAGAAATGATTACGGCAAAAGAAGTTGCTGAATTGAGGGAAAAAACCGGCGCCGGTATGATGGATTGCAAAGAGGCGCTTACGACAGCGAACGGTGACACAGAGAAGGCCATAGAGGCGCTGAGAAAAAAGGGACTTGCTACCGCACAGAAGAAGGCGGTAAGGACTGCGGCAAGCGGGCTGGTTTACTCGTATATCCATATGGAAGGCACAGTGGGCGCGATGGTAGAAGTTAACTGTGAAACTGACTTCGTGGCCAGGACAGATGAGTTCAAGGAATTGTGCAAGGATGTTGCGATGCAGATCTGCGCTATGAATCCGCTTTATGTGAAAAGAGAAGACATACCCGCAGAGCTTATAGAGAAAGAGAACCAGATTTACAAGGAAGAAGCCGCGAAATCCGGCAAGCCGGAAAAAGTGATTGAGAATATAGTCAAGGGAAAACTTGAGAAATTCTGCAAAGATGTGTGTCTTATCGAGCAGGCATTTATTAAAGACGATAAACAGAATGTTAAGGACCTTGTTGCGGCAAAGATCGCCAAAATAGGCGAGAATATTGTTATTAAAAGATTCGCCAGGTTCAAAGTCGGAGAAAAATAGGATGGTTGCAAACCCCAAGTATAAGAGAGTTCTCCTTAAAATCAGCGGAGAGGCTATCTCTGGTGAATCCCAGCAGGGGATTAACACCACGATACTTAAAGACCTCGCGCTTGAGATTAAGAAGACCAAGGAACAGCTTCATGTGGAAATAGCCATTGTAATAGGCGGCGGCAATATTTTCAGGGGAGCTTATGCAAAAGGGATGGATAGGGTGTCGGCGGATTATATGGGAATGCTGGCAACGGTTATTAATGCCCTTGCGCTTCAGGATGCACTCGAAAAACAAGGGGTATATACCAGGGTGCTCACGGCAATTGAAATGGCAAAATTAGCAGAGCCATACATTAGAAGGAGAGCGATAAGGCATTTGGAAAAGGGCCGTCTTGTGATTTTCGCCGCAGGCACAGGCAATCCTTACTTTACAACGGATACGGCAGCGGCTCTGCGGGCCATTGAAATAGGAGCAGATGTATTACTGAAAGCGACAAAGGTTGACGGTATATTTTCTGATGACCCCAAGAAAGTTAAGAACGCAAAGAAATTCACAAAGATGCGCTATATGGATGTAATACGAAAGAAACTTAAGGTCATGGACACTACCGCCATGACGCTTTGTATGGAGAATAATATACCCGTTGTAGTGTTTGATGCTGAAGCCAAGGGATCTTTTATCAAAGCAATCAGCGGAGAGAAGATAGGAACGATAGTAGAATAACAAAAGTTCATAAGGTTTTTAATGTTAAGAGCCTTATAAATGTGAAGAACGTTATGAACGAATGGTACAAGGAGGGTTCATGCCTTTCGCTATCAACGCGGTAGAAGACAAGATGAAAAAAGCAATTGAGCATGTGAGCAAAGAATTAATGAGTATACGCACCGGAAGGGCTTCAACCGCAATATTTGACAATATCAAGGCCGAGTATTTTGGTTCAGAAGTTCCACTGAAGCAGCTGGCGAATATTATTGTGCAAGCAAGAACTATAGAGATAAAACCTTTCGATGCCTCAGCCATTTCCAATATTGAAAAAGCCATACAAAAATCAGATTTGGGGCTTACACCTGTAAGCGACGGAAAAGTAGTTAGGCTTAACATTCCGCCTCTAACAGAAGACAGGAGAAAAGAGCTTGTTAAATATGCAAAAAAGCTCTGCGAGGACGGGAAAGTTACTTGCAGGAATAACAGAAGAGACGCTAATGATGAACTTGAAAAAATGAAAAAATCGGCGCAAATGTCTGAAGACGATAACAAACGCAACAAAGATGCCGTACAAAAGATGCTTGACAGGTACATAGCTGAAATAGACAAGCTGCTCTCCAATAAAGAAAAAGAAATAATGGAGGTGTAATGGCCGGTCTCACTAAAGTGCCTTTGCACTGTCTCGGAATACTTGGCGATATTTTCATATTAGAGCCACAGGAAGGAAAGGCGCCGGCGCTTCTGCCGGCTATTTTTTTCTGTATAGACAGGCTTAATAAGCTATTTATGAAAGCGGAACCGAAGTGCTTTGAACATTATTTTAACAGAAGCTGCGCGTTTTTTGGCAAAGTATGACGAATAAGATGCCAGATCACATAGCGATTATCATGGATGGCAACGGAAGATGGGCTGCAAGGCGGAAAATGCCTCGAATAGAGGGTCACCGCCGCGGTGTAAAAGTAGTAAAAGAAATAGTGACCTGTTGCGCCGAGTTAAAACTTAAAGCTTTGACGCTCTACGCGTTCTCCTCTGAAAACTGGGCGCGCCCGGACAGAGAGGTTTCTTTTCTTATGCGAATATTAAAATTATTCCTGGCAAAAGAAAGAAGAACGATGATGAAAAATAATATCAAATTTAACTGTATCGGCAGAATGAGTGAGCTCCCTGGTTTTGTCAGGAAGGAAATAGAAAAAACCCTCAAAGCCACAGAGAAGAACAAAGGTATGGTGCTAAGCCTGGCCTTGAATTACGGAGGCAGGATAGAACTAATAGATGCGGTAAGAAAACTGCTAAAAGACATACTGAAGTATAAAGGAACCATAGAACCGTTAAAAGCCGTTGAATTGGTTGATGAAGATACCTTCTCGAATTATCTTTACACGGCGGGGCTGCCTGATCCAGACCTGCTCATCAGGACAAGCGGTGAAATGAGAATCTCAAATTTCCTGCTTTGGCAGATAGCTTACACAGAACTTTATGTCACTAAAGTCCTTTGGCCGGATTTCAAAAGGGAAAATCTTTACGAGGCCCTGGAAGAGTACTGGAAACGCGACAGACGTTTCGGGGGAATAAAATGAAAGAGAAAGTAGCGCGGATATTGATTGCAGCCGTCTTTCTCCCGCTATTTGTCTGGCTGGTTTCCCTGAACAATACTTTCTATTACAATATTCTTATCGTTGTTTCTCTTCTTGTCGCGCTCATTGAATATCACATTATGCTCAGAAAGGCCGGTATTCTAACCAATCTTCCTTTAAATA
>JBAXDA010000237.1:0-3168 GCA_037141215.1 Candidatus Firestoneibacteriota bacterium
CTCCAGCCAAGGTCAAGATCGTCATAATACATAAAAAAATCTTCGTCCAGAAGTTTGCCGTCCTCGGACACATCAAGGACCATATCTTTTTTATATACAACCGCCGCGCCGCAAGCCGAAAACACCGGCCCGTAAGCGAGGGAGTAATCATCTTTCTTCAGATAACTTCTTTCTTTGGGTTTAAGAACGGGGCTTAAAAATTGCCCTTCGGAATCTATAAGGCCGTTGTTGTAATATTTCAATAGTTTGCCGCAGAACATTCCTGCCTGAGGAGTTTCCGCTATGGCTCTTTTCGCTATATTTTCCATAAAAAACCGGTCAAGCACAACATCCGAATTAAGCACCAGGAAATAATCGCCCGGAGCGCCGTTGATACCCTCGTTTACGGCTTTTGCAAAACCGGCATTTTCTTTAAGAAGACTAAGTTTCAGCCCCGAGTACTCCAGTTTTAGAAGTTCTGCCGAGCCGTCGGAGGAAGCTGAATCAATTATCCTCAACTCGAGCGGCTTAAAAGACTGGTTAAGCACGGAATCAATACATTCTTTTAGCAGGCTTGCGCAATTGTAACTCACTATGACGGCTGTGTATTTTATCATGGCCTTCTCAGCAGTCTTTCTTCGTAGGAAGAAGAAGGATCTGCAACGACATTTCTATAGGTACTTTCCGCCAGTTTTAACTGATAAATACCTTTATTCATCTGTCCGGAATCCATATAAAGTCTTCCCAACTTAACACGCGCCAGAACATAATTTGGCTCTATCTTCAGGGCTTCAAGAAGCTGATATTCCGCCTTAGCGCGGTAGGGCATTAAATTGTAAAGGTCGCTGTAATTAATCATATAAAAGTAGAGATCGCAGAGTTCTACCCGGAAAAAGGGTTCATACCGGCAGAGTTTGATTGCTTCCAGGTATTCTTTCTCTGCCTCGGGAAACATATTGCAGGCCGCATAGGCATGGCCCAGGTGCTTTCTGTAATAACCGTTTACCTTGTTCTTTGAGACTGCTGACTTGAAATGTTTTTGCGCTAACGAAAGAACGGCCCTGTCTTTCGTTTCTACAAACTTATCAAGATAATACAGCCCCAGGGCGTCAGCCCTCCCGGCATTCAAAGGGTCAAGCAGGAGAGCTTCTGTCAACGCCTTTTCCCTTTCTTCTTTCCCTGCAGCGCCTGTCCTTACCTGTCCCAAAAA
This sequence comes from Candidatus Firestoneibacteriota bacterium, assembly GCA_037141215.1. Classification (GTDB taxonomy): domain Bacteria; phylum Oederibacteriota; class D2-FULL-39-29; order D2-FULL-39-29; family CAIOVX01; genus JBAXDA01. The sequence continues at coordinate 1,190 of JBAXDA010000237.1, forward strand.
TACAAATAATATTACGACAAAGGTTAATATTATAAAAACAGAGAAATAAATCCGGATTCTGCGTGTGATTTTAGGATGGGACGCAGGAATAAAGATCGGGGACCAAACAACCGCGGCGGAGAGCGCCGAAAGAAGCATTATCGGAAGAAATCTTAGGTTGAAATCAACGATCGCCTGCGAGAACACAGCGGCAAGAGCCGCCAGGGCTCCAAGCGCCGTAAGAGCAGTAGTTCTTGTCTCTGCGTATTTTACAGACAGGTACGCCCTTCTGAGCACAACAATCACAATGGCTGAAAAGAGCAGAAGCCCGGCTATCCCGAGTTCCGCCGCAACATTAAGATATTCATTGTGCGCAAACTCCGCATGTCTGCCATACCTGCCTGCCACACCTTCTACGGGAAGTTTGTAGGAATTATATGCATCAGAGAAAACACCCAGACCCTGCCCGGTCAAAGGTTTATCCTTGAACATCATTACTGCGCTTTTAAATATTCCTATTCTTTCAAAAGCAAGTTTATCGCCTATGCCCGCATTCTGAATCCTGAAAAGCAGAGGATTTGGAAGAAGGACAAAAAGAAGCAGAAGCAGAAGCGCCGTTACTGTGACAGTAAATCTTGTTTTTTCGCTGATAAGCTTTTTCCCCGCAAGGACTATGAGCCCTAAAAGAAATACTGCGGAGGCGGCAAAGACCGCCAGAGCTCCTCCCTTTGAGCCGGTCAGTACAACACAGCTTAAAGACAGGAGCAGGGATACATTTGAAAGAGTCAAGATACCATACCCAAATCAGGCGTTGGGGAGACAAAAGGCAATATTCACGGCAAGAAAACCGGCCAGCAAATTGGGATTGGGAAAGAAGGCGGAAGACCGCTCCTGCCCAATAAATAAATATCCAATTATTCCGGCAGCAGCAACCGCCGCAGAAAGCGCGTTAAGCATTTTTAGAAACACTTCAAGCCTTTTCTCGTTCTTGAAAGCCGCGATTCCGAGAAAGAACAATAGAGCTGCGCAGAGCATCCTGATCAATTCATATATTGATGCGTGAAGATTTGGCGTGAAACACAGCGCCAGGAGCGCAAGGCCGTAAAACCAGGCTGCTGCAGGTTTCAACATAGAAGCCAAAAGGAATTCTTTATTTTTAAAGAGAGCATAAATTACGGCGGCTGAGACCAGCGCGTAGACAATAGTAAAATTTGCCGTGTGATACTTTGCAAAAACGCAGGAGACAAGCAGGAGGGTTCCAATAATTGCAAGCAGACCGTTTTCCTTGATTTTCTTCATAATGTTTTTCACACGGGCAGGCGGGAAAGAGACGGTACAGCTTCTTCTCCAGGTTGCCGCAAGCGCCCCCGCAACAGCGGCAAAAACAGCCGTGTTCTGAAAATAATTAGAATCTATATCAATAAAGCCATGCACGAAAAACGCGGCGGTTCCCGAGAAAAGACCCGCAATAACCGCTCTCTCTCCCTGCTTTACGGAATTTTTAAGAGTGTAAAAGGTCTCTTTAGTGATGACAAAGGCAAGAAAAACAAGCGCTGCAAGGCCCGCAAGACCATATTCCAGCGCGAACTGAAGGTACATATTATGCGGGTATTTCACGCCAAAGCTTCCGATCCTTGAATAGGCTCCGGGCCCAAACCCAAGCAACGCTGAGTAGGGCGAGCTGAATATTTCGGAAAGCGCATCCTGCCAGTAAGAGAACCGGCCCGACAGAGAATTTTCTGCTGCGGGGAAGGAAAAAATATCCGGACGGAGCAGAAACACGGTAAATAAAAGCGCCGCCCAGGCAAGAAAAGCATAGAGAGCAGCGCGTTTTTTATTTTTGAAGACGAGCAGAAAGAAAATAGTCAAACCGGAAGCCAGCGCCGTAAACCCTCCCGCCGAGCGCGTCAGCAGAAGAGCGGCAAACGAAACTCCCGCAGCCGCAAATAGTAATATTCTTTTTGCTAAACCGGCCGACGAAAGCGCATACCCGGCTAACA
>JBAXDA010000238.1:0-3161 GCA_037141215.1 Candidatus Firestoneibacteriota bacterium
GAAAGCTCTTTTATCTTCTTTGAGACGGCAACACCGTCTAATTTTGGCAGTTTCAAATCAAGGATGACAAGATTATAATCGCGTTCTTTGAACTTTAACAAGCCCGCAAGCCCGTCTGACGCAGAGACAGTTCTATAGCCAGCTTTGCCGAGGTTATCCTCGAGCATATTGAGCATCAAATCGTCATCTTCAATAATCAGTATGCTTAGCTTTTCTTTATCCATTTATTCTCCTGAATAAGCCGGAAGCGTAACCGTGACCCTGGTTCCGCCTTCCTTTATTGGCGCTAATTCAAGCTCCCCACGGAGCACTTGAATTATGTTGTAGCTGATAAAAAGACCGAGACCGGTCCCTTCCCCTACCTCTTTTGTCGTGAAGAAAGGCGTAAAGAGCTTGTCTTTGTTCTCTTCTTTTATTCCGGTCCCGCTGTCAAGAAAAGTGACGGTTATTCTTTCATTATCTGAGACAGTTGCGACGGTGAGCTCTTTTTTTTCGGTTCCTTCCATGGAATCTACCGCGTTTTTCATAATATTCGCGAAGACCTGATGCAGCTGGGCGGCATCCGCGTAGGTCTTAGGGTTTCTTTCATCAAGGAGCATTTTCAGTTGAATTTTCTTCTCTCTAAGTTTGAACTGGTGAAACTCCATCAGCTCCGTTAGGACTTTATTTACGCCGACTTCTTCAAGCTTCTTTTTCCCGGAATAACTGAGTATTTGTTTTACAACATTATCAATGCGAAAAAGTCCTTTAAGGCTCTGTTCAAGATAGTTCCTGCTCTCGAGCTTAAGTTCCGGGTCTGCCAGCACTGTGCGCGCATAGTTTATCACGGCGCCAAGAGGGTTGTTTATCTCATGCGCTATGCCTGCGGAAAATCTGCTTAAAGCCGCGACTTTCGCCGCCTGAGAAAGCCTTTCTTCCGCCTCTTTCAGTTCGGCTGTACGGTTCCTTACTTCTTCCAAGACTTCGCGGTTTTTCTTATCAAGCTCTTTTAAAAGATAAACACTGGTGGTTTTGAATTCAAGCAGTTTCTTCTGTGCGGTCTTCAGGCTTTCTTGTTCGTGCCTGAGCTTGCCGGTGACAGACTTGAACTGTTCAGACATAAGCTCCAGGGTCTGCAGGCAGTCTTTAGGGTCATAGTTTTCTTTAAAAACCACGCAGTCCAGGCAGGCTTCCATCTTTTCTACGCATTTACCGCTGATCTGGTCCAGACAATAGGTTCCGCTTCTCAACCAGCACTTGCCGTCGGTTGACCCGTAAGCAGGACATTCTTTTTTACCGCAATTCTTGGTTTCCCAGCAATTTGTTTTCATTTAAACTCTAGCACCGTGGGAGGGACATTATTCAGGGCTTCGCTATATATTCTAAAACGAAGTACAGAGGGTTTGAATTTCATAAAAGTAAAATGCCCCGCGGTGAGGCCGGCTTCTACAGCGACATCGGCAAAAGGATTTCTGCCTTTAAGCTGGAGAAGGGCCTCTTTAATTTCATCGGAATTTTTTAGGATTTCCACTCGGCCGTTCATTTCGGCCTCCCAAGTGCGGTCAAAAGGATCTTCAAGATTATAGAAGAGCATCGTAACTCTCGACGAAACCGTTATCTGCGAAAGTTTTGGGCTGTCATTAAAGGACATCAGGTAGCACTCAAACCCCTCTCCTATTCCGTAATACATAATCCGCAGTCTGATAGAATCCGCAGTATTGTCATTTGTGGCTATTACTGCTACCTGCTGTTTTTTAAGCAGGACCGCTATCTCTTCTTTTGAGTGAGTATTATTCATTAGACGCCTCCGCAATCCACTGCAGGCATTTTATCATATTTTTAGCGAATTTGATGTTGATAGTTGTTCTTATGCGCCAAACCATTTTGCCAGTTCAGATGTTCGCTGACTTCTGACTTCCGACCTCAATAATTTGATTGCACATCTCAGACTGTCACATTTTTACTGTTCACTGCCTACCGTCTACCTCATTAGCGGGTCTTTTGAAGCTTCGGAGATTATCTCATCTATGGCCTTAACTTGTTCTTTTGTGAGCGGAGACTCGCTATCCTCAGCAAGGAGCTCTCTCGCTTTTACCTCCGCCAGTTTTTGGAATCTTTCAGTGTCCAAAGAGTTGCCCGAGCCCCAGGATAGCGTGTCAAAAAATGGTGAAAGCAATTGTTCTTCTTTAAATCTCAGCATTGTGCTGTCGCTGCTGAGCATATTCCCTGCTATGCCGGCCTCCCTGATTGTTTCAAAATCCAGCGTCCCGTCTGAAACCTCAATCCCTTTAACACAGTGCCTGACATAGCGGGCAATCTCGTTATCAATCACAAGCTGTAAAGGAGAAAATGTTATCGCATTTTCAAGATGGCCCACCGTGCCAAAGCCTATAGCGCCGGCCAGCACGGGTCCCAGCATTGAAATACCTTTCTCGACGCCGGCCTGAATTCCCGGAACGCAGGAGTTGGTCTTTCCTCCGTGAACGCCGGACGGACAGCCGTAATACTCGCTTATAAGTTGTATCCTGGCGGCAAGCAGAGGGATTCTTTCCGCACCCGCATATCCAAAAAGCATAGATCTCATATCGCAGTAGCCCGGATTAACATCAACTCCCATTGTCGCGTTCGGATCCACGGCAAATCCAAGCACAAGCCCGCCTAGAGTTTCGGCGAGACCCAAAGACATCGTCCCGGCGGCAGACATCGGCGCAGTCGCGCCGGCATTTGGCATGGTCTCAAGCGTCTGAGGCAAACCCTTCTCCAGATGCGCAAGCATAACCTCTACCATTACCTTATCAAAGCAGAGCGGAGACCTTGCTTCGGCATATCCGGTAAGTATCGGATTTTTTCTGTGTTCCTCTTTCCCTCCGCAAACAACTTCCCCTATCCTGGAGATATATTCAATATCACGGGGCTTAAAGGTTTCTATCCCTCCAAACTTTTTTGTGGCCTTTGCAAGTTCTGCCGCCATAACTACCGGTCTTATCCCGACAGGAATGTCCTGCGCTGCAACAGGCAAGCCCGTATAAGCTATCTGATCAAGTTTGTCAGCAAGTTTGAGCGAGAGCCTTACATCTTCCAGCGTCGCGTTTCGCCGTTTACCTTCAAGATCCCAAACAAAACAACAGAACCCGCCCGTACTTACGTAAAAATCCTCGTTTATCTTAAACGGTCTTTTATCA
>JBAXDA010000239.1:0-3160 GCA_037141215.1 Candidatus Firestoneibacteriota bacterium
TTTATGATTTTATTCCAGTAAGCCCCTACAGCGGAAAACTCCTTCTCTATATCTTTTGAGGAATCATATTTTTTACAGGCAAGTCCTCTTTCTTTTTTCTGCCCCCAGCCGACAATAAAATCAGCCCTGGTTTCTTCTCCCGGTTTCAGGGTAATATCATTCTGCACAACGCTCACAACTTCTTCGGCCGAGCAGGTACTGTTGGTGCACTTACCGTTCTTAACAACTTCCGGCGCGTTGAAGGTGCCGACGGAACCCAGGAAAGCCCTTCTCCTCAGGTCAAAACCCTGTTCTTTTCTGATGCTCTTCATATAGCCGTAAAGTTTAAGGCCTATTTTCGACGGATGTGTTAGCTGCCCCACAACCGCGCGCGTGGCCTTTTCGTAGAATCCGAACTGATACCAGCCGTAAACATCCCAGGCAACAAGGTCGTCAAAGAGCAGCCATTCGGTATAGGGGAAAACGCTCAGGTTTCTTTTTTTCCTTCCGGTGTTTTTCAAGGTAAGGGTCCAGACCTCAGCGGTTTCTTTCAGCGGCACAAAGATTCTCAAAGACATTTCAAGGTCTTTGTATTTTGTCTCAATAGTTGAATAGCCTATCCCTACCCTGCACCTGTAACTCTGACCTTTCTTTTGTATCGGATCCCAGTTCGCAGTCCAGAACTCCCCCGTATCGTTGTCCCTGATATAAACATACTTACCGGGGCGCAGATCTCTTCCGCGCTCGGTAACCCTCCAGCCGCTCGGGATACCAGCCATAGAGTAGCCGTTGAAGACTTGCGTCAAACAACGGCCGTATTCTACATTTGAAATATAATTGAGCCAGGGCTTGGGCGTGTCAGGCCTGGTAATAATATATTCTCTGCCGTCAGAACTAAGATGCCCGTACTTACCCATTGGAGAACCCCTTTTGCGGCCGTTTGCGCCGCTGCTTTCACGATTTTTTAAACACAGTTCCCAGGATTCAACTGCTGACTGCCGAAGAAAGCGAGCAGTACAAAAACAAGTATACTCACCTTAACTGTGAATCCCCGCTCCTACTCCGCGGTTACTAAAAGATTTATTGCAGCTTTAGCTTGAAGTATTTCCTTTTCCCGGCTTTTAAAATAATCCCGTCCGTGACGGGAACATCGGATTTTGAATTCTCGACCTTCTTGTCATCTACGGTCACGCCGCCCTGATCAACCAGTCTGCAGGCTTCATTCTTCCCTGTTACCGCTCCGGAATCCAGGAGCAATTTAATTATCCAGATCCTGCCATCTTTCAATTCTGCTTTAAGGACTGCCAGCTCGGGAATATCCGAAGGAAGTTTTTTATCCGCGAAAACCCGGTCGAACTCTGCAGCCTCTTTTTCCGCCGCGTCTTTCCCGTGATACATCCCGACAATCTCTTTTGCCAGAGAGACTTTGGCGCTCCTCGGATGGAGAGAACCATTTTTCAAGCCCTCTTTAAGGGCCGCAAGTTCTTCCAGCGGGACAGAGGTAAGGAGCTCAAAGTAGCTTTCCATCAGCTCATCGGGTATAGACATCAGCTTGCCGAACATATCCTTTGGATTCTCGCTTATGCCTATATAATTGCCGAAACTCTTGCTCATTTTTGTCTTGCCGTCGGTGCCCAGGAGTATCGGCATGAACAAGGCAACCTGCGGTTCCTGCCCGTTCTCCTTCTGCAGAGACCTGCCCACTATTATATTGAACCTCTGGTCAGTGCCTCCCATTTCAACATCAGCTTTCACTTCTACCGAATCCCAGCCCTGCATGAGCGGATAAATAAACTCGTGCAGGCTGATGGGAATACCGTTCCTGTACCTGTTCTGGAAATAGTCATGTTCGAGCAGTCCGGCCACCGTAATCTTGCTCGCCAGGGCAATAACATCATTGAAGGAGAACTTTGAGAACCAGTCCCCGTTGTAAACAACTTCCGTGGTTTTTTCATCCAGTATTTTAAAAATCTGCTCTTTGTAGTATTTCGCGTTTGCCATCACGGCTTCATGCGAAAGCTGCGGCCTGGTCGCGTTCTTCCCTGAAGGGTCTCCCACCATAGCGGTGTAATTCCCAATAATGATAACGACGCGGTGCCCGAGTTCCTGGAAAGTTTTGAGCTTGCGCAGAGGTACGGTAAACCCGAGATGCACATCAGAGGCGGTCGGATCAATTCCGAGTTTAATACGGAGAGGTTTATTCGTTTCAAATGATTTTGTCAGCCGGGCTTTCAGCTCTTCTTCGCTTAAGATCTCCACAACGCCGCGCTTTATAGCCTTGAGCTGTTCCTGAACGCTTTTCATAGCGCTGCCTTTCTTCTTCTGAATAAATATTCAAACCTTAGCCGCCAGACCACTAAAAGCGCTTCAAACACTATCTTCCTATTCATCTTGGAATGCCCGTTGAGCCTGTCAATGAAGATTATGGGAACTTCTCCGGGGGTAAACCCGGCCATGTAAGCGCGGAAGTTCATCTCTATCTGGAAAGAATAGCCGTCGGAATGCACTCCGTTGAGGTCCATACCCTGCAAAACTTTCCTGTTAAAGCATTTGAAGCCGCTGGTGCTGTCTTTTATAGGCATGCCGAGAATTATCCTGACATAGAGGCTGGCAAGCAGACTGAGCATTAATCTGCGGAGCGGCCAGTTGATGACGCTGACGCCTTTGAAATATCTGGAACCAATGACATAATCGCATTCGCCCGCCTTGGCCATTAGCACAGGCAGGTCTTCCGGGTTATGCGAAAAGTCGGCGTCCATCTCAAAAACCAGGTTGTAGCCGTTTGCGAGGGCATACTTGAAACCCGCGACATAAGCTGACCCCAGCCCAAGTTTTCTTTCACGGACCATTAGTTTTATGCGCCCGTCTTTTACTGAGAACTCCCTGACAAGATCTGCCGTGCCGTCGGGTGAATTATCGTCCACGACCAGGATATCAAAAGAACTGTCCGCCGCAAGAACCTTGTTTATGACCTTACCGATATTGACCGCTTCATTATAAGTCGGTATTACTATCAGATTTCTCAAATACTTTGCCCCCCTTTGATTGTAAGGACCATTATCTTGGAAGCCGTCTTTTATGGAAGCTTTTACTTATGGGGTTTCGTGATCTATATAGCAGACCCTGTTCTTTCACGGACCATTAGTTTTATGCGCCCGTCTTTTACTGAGAACTCCCTGAC
>JBAXDA010000240.1:0-3160 GCA_037141215.1 Candidatus Firestoneibacteriota bacterium
GGATACCTATAGAAGTTATCAGTGAGAATTTCAGCCAAAGATGGTTTCCCGTGAATCCAAAGAGCCAGTAAGAAACTATGAAAAAACCGACTATTGAAAGCGCGGAAGAAACTACATACCCGACTACAATGGGTTTCATCGGATCAAACACCTTTGCTTTGTCATTTCCTCTTACGCAAAGTATACCTATGATAGAAGTGAAAACACCGAGCGCTCTTATTATTAGAGCGAACATGACGAATTTAAGCGTCATAGCGCCGGCGTTCTCGCCCCAGGTCCTTATGAATGTGGGGTCGGCAAGCATTGAAGCGGCAAGTATTATAGCCGCGACAAGAGTGACTTCATAAGATTCAAATACATCCGCTGCCATACCTGCGCAGTCGCCTACATTATCTCCGACATTGTCAGCTATGGTTGCCGCATTCCTGGGATCATCCTCGGGAATACCGGCTTCTACTTTACCCACAAGATCAGCGCCGACATCGGCTGCTTTTGTAAAAATACCGCCTCCAACCCTCATAAACAGAGCTGCAAGCGAGCCTCCGAATCCAAAACCAACCAGAACCTTCATTGCGTCCTGTTTAAATATCATGAAAATCAGGGTCGCGCCAAGAAGGCCGAAACCGACGGTGAACATTCCGGAAACAGCTCCTGCGGAAAACGATACATTAAGAGACTTGGAGAAGCTGGTAAGAGCCGCGTTAGCGGTCCTTACATTGCCCTTTACCGCAAGTTTCATACCTACGAAACCCGCTCCGTAAGAACAAGCAACACCGGCAACGAAGGCAATGGCAATACCCCAGGACAGGAAATTCCTTGTAGCTATTTCTATCCCAAGGAAATATGAAACGCCTACCGCCGCTTTAAAAGTACCAAAGTAATACATGCAGAGCAGTCCGACAAAGATCAGCGCAATAAATATAAACATGATCTTGATCTGCTGTTTGAGGTACGCCATTGCGCCCTCTTCAATAGCAGTTGCGACATCTGTCAGCGCTTTTACTCCTGCAGGCTGCTTCATAACCTTCCAAACATTGAAAGCGCCGTAAAGCAGGGCAACAAATGCCGATCCCAGCACCGCATAAAGCACCTTCCATTCAAAGTCCCCAAAAGCGGGCAGTTGAATGCTGGCTTCGCTTACGCCTAGGGCGAGCGAACCAAGTCTTTCCATCAAGTTACCTATCATTTACTTTTCCTCCTCCTAAAAATTTACGCTTCCGCGTTCTCAGTCTGATTTTTGGTCGGACCTTCTATGATACAAAGTTCTTTCAGCGCCGCTTCAAGCTGTTCTTTATTTGGAGCTACCCCGTGCCACTCCGCCTTGTTCTCCATAAAACAAACGCCTTTTCCTTTTATTGTGCGGGCAATAATTACCGTAGGTTTTCCTTTTGTCTCTCTCGCCTCTTTGAAAGCCTTTAAAGTTTCTTCCAAAGAGTGCCCGTCTATTTCTATTACATGCCAGTTGAAGGCTTTGAACTTATCGGGTAGAGGGGCCAGTTTTTTAACATCATCAAGTTTGCCGTCTATCTGTAGATTGTTATAATCTATCCAAGCAACAACATTATCAAGATTCCTGTGCGCCGAAGTCATAATGGCTTCCCATACGGAACCTTCTTGAAGCTCCCCGTCTCCCATTATGCAGAAAACCCTGGAATCGCTTTTGTCCATTTTGAGCCCCATCGCTGTTCCGTTAGCAACGCTGAGTCCCTGCCCAAGAGAACCTCCGGAAATCTCAACTCCAGGAGTCTTTAACATATGGGGATGCCCCTGTAAAATGCTCCCCAACTTTCTTAAAGTTTTCAGTTCTGAGACCGAATAATAACCGGCTTCCGCCAGCGCGGAATAGAGCACAGGGCAAGCATGCCCTTTTGAAAGGTAAACTCTGTCCCTGTCCGGCCACTTTGGATTCTTCGGGTCATGCCTTAATTCGGCAAAATAAAGCGCCGTGAATAACTCTACGGCAGAGAGCGACCCTCCGGGGTGCCCTGAGCCTGCGGCATTCAGCATCTCAAGGATGTCTTTTCGTATGGCGAGCGCTTTTTGCTGCAAGAACTTTATGTCGGGTTTACTCAGTTTCCCTTGAAACATTTTTGTCCTCCTCAAAATGATTACGCAGATTTAGACGGAAAGATAGCGCAGATTAAAAGACTATCTGTAATCTATTTGTCTAATCAGTGTAATCAAGTGGAGCATTTTATTTTGACAATGAAACTACAGCAACTAATTTATCAAACTAATGACCAAGCCTTTGTCCATGCTCTTTTTGCGTCCGCAAGCACTAATTCCGGATCTTCTTCAGGCAGAGGCTTTACTTCAAAACTTACTATGGGCGGATGAGCGCTCTGTTTCCTGCTCAGATAACCGCATTTAAACAACTCTCTTATAAAATCGGCAAGATCATCTATGGAATTCTCCGCGCCGGGGAAACTAAATCTGGGATGGTTGTCGCCATAGGCCGGAGTGTTTGTATCTTTAACATAGCAGTTACCCACATGGACATGGGTAAGGACTTTTTTAACCGCATTCAACGCAAAAGCCGGTTTTTCATTTAGAAGAGGCAAGTGAGAGAGATCCAGCGCAAGCCCGAAAGCCGGAAACTCTTTCCTTACTTCTGCGGCAATTTCAGCAGAGAACTTTGAGCCGCCCACAAAACATTTCTTGTCAACCGTCTCGTCAAAAGTCTCAAGACAGAGAGCCACATTTTTTGATTTTGCATAACCGGAGAGCTCTTTAAGGGACGCGAGCAGCGCTTTCTTTGCCGCTTCTTTTTTTTCTGCAGCAGGCATGGGACCGGAGAGAATGGCTATTTTTTCAGCCTTAAAAAATGCCGCGTCATCAATTGATTTCTTGACATCTTCAACTGCCTTCTTTCTCTCTTCTTCAACATCTGAATTTATATTGAGTTTCCCGCCGAGTAGCGGAGGTTGACCGGCAATAACCACCCGGATGCCCGAGGAATCAAGAACTTTTTTCATCTGCTCTTTAAGCGCAGGATCCGCGACCCTCATTATCTCAATCGTCCCCCAGAAGCTGTCTTTGCAAATCAGCCTGGCAGAGTCAACAACCGTGCCGTAATTTTTGACATAAGCAGGAAAAGCCATGCCGTGTATTATTCCGACCGAGACATATCCGTGCCATAAGTCTTTCATATTTCCTCCGG
>JBAXDA010000241.1:0-3140 GCA_037141215.1 Candidatus Firestoneibacteriota bacterium
AAAATAAGTACTTTGGAGAAATCATGGATTACTTCTCCTCCCAGTATAAAAAGAGCCAGAGCGGCAAGCAAGGTGGTAACGCTTGTCATAAAAGTCCTTGCAAGAACTTCGTTTACGCTCGCATTGACAATAGTTCCAAAACTGTCGTTTAGCCTTAGTTTTAGATTGTCCCTTATCCTGTCAAAGACCACAACAGTATCTGTCAAGGAATAGCCCGCTATCGTAAGGATGGCGGTCATAATCAACAGCGTGAATTCCATATTCATCACATAAACGAAACCTACCAACACGAGTATATCGTGCAGTGTAGCTGCTGCCGCGGAAACACCAAAGAGACCGCCGCCGCTAAGGTTAGCGTCAAACCTGATCATTATATAGATAGTTATTCCTATAAGCGAAGCAACAATTGCCCAAATCGCCTGTCCCTGCAGTTTTTTGCTAACGGCAGGGCCTACATCTTCCGTGCGGTCTCTCACATAGGCCAGCTTGGCCGGAAGTTCCTTTAGAAGAACTGCTTCCAGATCGATTTTGGACTGGTCCGTTTTAACCCCGGGTCTTTTCAACCTAACGATAATTTTTCCATCCTTGGACTCAACGGAAGAATCTTTAAGTCCTTTCTTGTCGAGCAGGGCTTTTACCTTTGAAGCTTCGGTAACACTCTCGAATTTCACCGTGAAAACCGATTCAGCCTTAATCTGCTCGGATTTTTCTATATTGAACTGCATCGCGGGCGGAAAATCGGCTGAGAACATTTTATCCAGCACTTCACCGACCTGTCCTATTTTTATGGAAGATTTTTTGATTCTTATCAGAACCTTGGTTTTTGGCATTCCCGGAGCATCGGCAAGCGTCTGAACACTCGCGTCTGTTATCCCGTTCTTGTCAAGTATTGATCTAATCAGAGCCACATCCATCTCTTTGTCAAACTTAAGCGAGACAACACTCCCTCCCGCAAAATCTATTCCCAGGTTTGCAGTGCCTCTGGCAATATTGATAAGCCCGATAATACCCAGGATGACCATAACTGCAGAGACGGTATAGGCAATAAATCTCTTGCCTACGAAGTCTATATTAGTATTCTTAAATATCTGAATCATTTACCCCTCCCTGAAATACTAGGTAACTAGATGCTGAGCGTTTCCGCTTCGCCTCTTGCAAGCCTCCAATCAAAAACAACCTTTGTAACAATCAGCGCGGTAAAGAGGCTTATTAAAACACCAAGGCTCAGGGTTACGGCGAAACCCCTTACCGGGCCAGTACCGAACATGAAAAGGATAACCGAAGTTATTAGAGTTGTAACATGGGAATCAAAGATCGTCCAGAAGGCCTTTTTGTACCCCTGATCAACAGCCGCCCGTACGGTTTTGCCGGCTCTGAGTTCCTCTCTTATTCTCTCAAAAATAAGAACATTTGAATCAACCGACATACCCATAGTGAGTATGACTCCCGCTATGCCCGGCATTGTGAAACTAGCGCCCAGTATGGCCATGGCTCCGAGCAGATAAAGCAGATTACAGAGCAAGCCTATATTTGCAATAATTCCTGAAACCTTGTAGTAAAACCCCATAAGCAGCATTATGGCAACAATACCTACAAACCCCGCAAACTGGCCTTTCCTTATAGAGTCCTGGCCAAGTGTCGGGCCTACAACATTCTCGCTGATAATATTCAACGGAGCAGGCAGGCTTCCGGAACGCAATACAATCGCGAGCTTATTGGCTTCGCTCATATCAAAACTTCCGGTTATTTGTGCGTGCCCGTTCGGTATTCTTTCTCTTACTTCGGGAGCTGAATAGCAGGTTCCGTCCAGAACTATCGCTATTCTTCTGTTCTTGTATTTTCCTGTCAGGTCGGCAAACTGCTTTGCGCCTTCCTTGTTTAATTCCATAGAAACCATAGCTTCATTCCCAAGCGTACCAAAACCAAATTTAGCCTGGGCGTCTTTTAAAGATTCCCCTGTCATTAGAGGTTCTTTTTTTACAACTATGGATTCTGCGGATTTGTCGAGATACAGAATTTCGTAGCCGTCGGGAACTTTACCCTCATTGGCTTTGTCTCTTAGCGCTTTGTCATCGCTTACAAGCTTGAATTCAAGCAGTGCCGTCTGACCTATTAGTTTCTTTGCCTCTTCAACATTCTTGACGCCGGGAAGCTGCACAACTATCCACTTTTCCCCTTCTCTTTGTACAAAAGGCTCCACTACGCCTAGAGCGTCAATCCTGTTCCTGATAATCTCAATCGCCCTTTCCACCGCCCCCTCCAATTTAAGGCCGGGGGTCAATTTGGCTTCATCCACTTCATAAACCAGATGAATGCCGCCCTGCAAGTCAAGGCCCAGTTTTATCCTTGAGTTCTTGCTGTCCTGGGAGAAAGGCATAGAAAACTCTGTTCCTTTGAAAAACATAGCATAGATGGAACCAAAGAACACTAAAAGAATAAGCCCAACCACAAACCTGTTGCGGTGCATAGACCCTCCAAATATTTATTTATCTGACTGCATTACCGTTTCTTTTCCGTCTTTCTTAATTCCGACAATATACGGTTTAGACACCTCTATTTTCGTATTGTCATCAATCCTGACCACAACTATATTTTCGCTGTCTGATATGCCTACTACTACGCCCCAAATGCCGCCGGAGGTAATTACTTTGTCGCCCTTCTTGAGCTCAGAGAGCATCTTCTGATGCAGTTTCTGTTGTTTCATTTGCGGCCTGATGGCAAAGAAATAGAAGATCGCGAAAATAGCGCCCATCATCAGTACCGACATAAGCATTGAAGTACCGCCTGCTGCCTGCCCGCCCTGCGCGGGAGCCATTCCAACCGCAATTTCAACTAACTTTAACATTTTTGTACCCTCCGTTCCGTTTAGAATTACTGTCTAATAATTCTTAGACAGGATTTTTTATACTCTTAATTGCCTTCTTAATATCATTGGTCTTAAATACGGAAACCCCCGCAACGAGCACATCCGCTCCGGCAGCTATAATCTGTTTTGCATTTTGTTCTGAGATTCCGCCGTCTACTTCAATTAGGGCCTTAGACCCGCATTGGATAAGATTGCTTTTAAGGTCCTTTATTTTCTCAAGCGAACCTTCCATAAACGATTGCCCGCCAAACCCGGGATTCACCGACATTACAAG
>JBAXDA010000242.1:0-3114 GCA_037141215.1 Candidatus Firestoneibacteriota bacterium
GGTCCCGGACGCCAGGTTGATCACCGTCCGGCTTTTTATATTCTCCCATCTCTCAACGGCAAAGACCAACTCCTTCCCGTTTTTATTAAGCTCAAGTCCGGCTTCCATATTTGCCAGCTTTTCCTGCGAACCTCCCTGCCTAAAGTAAAGCTCGGCCGCCGAAACATTGCCATAAATATTATCGGTTTTCGGCACCAGCACGCCTCTTACCCGAAACCTGCCGAAAATGTTTGCCTCTCCGGAGTTGCCCGCCAGATCAAAGGAAACATCCGACCAGGAGTTCTCGGGAAGAGAAACTACGCCGCTGAAGTTGCGCACCTGAACAGCCTCGTTAAGAAAGTTCAGCTTTGACACTTTAAAAACGCCGTCCCTGACGGTAAAACCCAGATTAAATTGCCCTACACTGGTGCCATAGATCTGCGCGTTCTCTGTATACAGGGAGCCGTAACCGGTAAGCGCCGAATGCGCCCCTTTAAGATCGGCGCTGCCGGAAAAAATTCCCGCCAGTTCCCCGGGTTTGTATTTTATTCTTAGGAGATCAAAGAGCGTGGTGAGATTTGCCTTCTCCGCTTTTCCCTTGATATCAACTTCGGACTTGGAAACCGTGCCGTTCACGGAAATCTCGTCGTCAACTTTTATATCCCTGAAGAAAAATGTGCGGCCGTCATAATCAATGCTCCCGGCAATGTCTACGGGATCGTTAGTCCCGAAAGAGACCGCGGAAGGTTCGCCGTTTGAAAGAGGGAAGATTACGGCCTTGAAGGAAGGGTTTTTTACAGTGCCTCCGATCTCGGCGTTCAGGCTGATCCTTCCTTTAATATTCTCAAAATAATTTTTTATGGCCGGGAGCTTGGAAGTTTCTATATCGGTAAAATTCACGAGAAAAGACATCTTGTTCTCGCCGTCCATGTCAATGCTTCCTCCGGCCAGAATCTTTCCGAGCTCATCATGCCTGATTGCAAAGGTTTTTATCGCAAGCTTATTTCTTAAAAGTTTCAACTGTAGTTTAGCGGAATTCGCGGTCTGCTTTCCGAAGGAGGGCTTGTCCACATTAAGGTCTGCGTCAACAATCAGGCTCTCCATGGGGCCGTTCACATCTATTACTCCGGAAGTAATACTGCCGGAAATATCCGGAGCCTTCTCCACAAAGAAACCGGACAAACTCTTTATGTCCAGGCTTTTGGTCCTTATTTTTGAAACCAGATCGGTTCCCTCAGCCCTGAAAATGAAATCCCCGCCGGCTACAAGGCTTTCAGAGTTAAGATCAACCCTAAGATCATTCCCGGAATGGAATTTCAAAGAGGCCTTGACGGCGCCGAGCGCCGTTTTCTTGACATATAAACCTGTAAAATCGGCTGTTGTGGCAATGTTAAAATCTGAGAAACCGCACTTGATAATATGTTTTAGATTTACCCGGGACTTTAATTCCTTGAATTTCAAGAGGGAGGAGAATACGCGATAGCTTTCTATTTTATCCGAGGAGCCTGTTATATTGAATAATTTTTTTTTAAAATCCACATTGCCTTCAAACTTATGGCCGCCGTCAAAGGCCTCCAGCCTGCAGTTCTTGATCTTAAGCAACCCGCCTTCCATGCTCACTGCAAGATCAGCCTTGTCAACAGGAACACCTGCAACAGAGATATCCGCAAAGAGTCCCCTGGCCGTAAGAGAAAAGGAACCGGGTCTTCCTTTTATCTCCGCGCTTATGGAAGAAGCCATTCCTGAGAGTTTAAGCGGTTTCAGCGCGGTAACGCTGTCCAGATCGGCAAGCTTGAGCCGGTAAGCAAAGAGCGAGGCATTCAGGTAGGGATCGGAGGAGAGCTTCTCTATGGAGGCCCTGCCGGAAACTGAAGCGTTTTTTAAAAATGCGCTCAGTTTTGAAAGCCTGACGGTGTCATCTTCGTATTTAATGTCGCAGGAGAAATCTTTTAGGTCTTCGGTAATTCCGGCAAAGGAAAGACTTCCCTCTTTAACAACAGCCTCCGCCGTGAATTTTTCGGCAAACTTAGCCAGAATATCCGCCTTGCCGTCCTTAAAAACTCCGTCCTCCAGTCCGGGGGCGTACGCTTTGAGATAGTTCGCATAATGCGGGAGGTTAATATTGCTGCCTGAAACGGAAATATCAGGAGTGCCGTCTTTCAGGCCAACGGAACCTTTCACAAAAAGGTTGGTCCTTCTGCTCTTGAAGGTCTTGCATTCCAGATCTACCGTGAGCCGGCCGCCATCGGCGGAGAAATCAAGCTCACCGTAAATATCCCTGAGAGAGGAATTGAATTTTTTTACTTTATCCTCGACCATAACAGAGCCTTTATAAACAAAAACCCTGCCCTTAAAGGGCAGGGGCTCTTTGCCGGCGGTGTCGAGGCTTTTCAGGAACTCTATGATATTCCACGAACCGTCCTGCCCGCTATCAAGGAGCAAAGACGGTCTTCTAATCTCGATATTTTTGATAGTGTCAAGGACCTGCTTTCTGTTGAAGATAACATCTTTAAGCGAATAATTTACTGTCACCTGATCAATTACAATTATTGTCCCGTCTTTTATTTCTTTCTTTGCGGCAATCGTAACCTTGTTAAGCGTGATGCTGTTGAAAATCCCGCCTTCTATGCTCTTTATTGTGACTTCCCGGTTAAGCGTTTTGGAGAGCTCAGCTTGTACCAGGTTTTTAAACTGGCTGACGAGAACACCTGTTTTTGCAAGAACCGCAAGGATTAGAAAAAGCGAAGCAGTTGAGATGCCTGCCCATTTAAGGATTTTGCCGATTATACCGTTTTTTTTCTTGCGTTTTGCCATATCAAGTATATCTTATCAAACTTCCCGGAGTATTGCTACCATATATAGCTTAGACAGGAAATGAACGGAAATGTTCCGAAGACCGCCAAAGATATCCACCTTGGGGCAGGCGAGATGCCGGAATCCGATGTGGATTTTAGTGCCTATAATGAGGTTTTTTTCCGTTCTTTGTAAATCGCGGTTAACTCAGGAATTCTTTTCTGCCTTTAATATCCGGCGCTATTCCTCTCCTGTTAGTATGTCTTTCTGGAACCCTTTCCGTTTTAGGCCAGTCTCAACGTAGATATTTTTGCCTGTGAAGGGATTGACGCCGGTGTAATA
>JBAXDA010000243.1:0-3094 GCA_037141215.1 Candidatus Firestoneibacteriota bacterium
GAGCCCGCGCAATGACCTCCTCTTCAAGCCCGGGAATCAGTTTGAAACAGGAAGCTATTTCGTATATGGCCGGCATGGAACTTCCGGCTGTGATTGTAAACATACAGCGCGGCGGGCCGGGGTTGGGAAATATCCAGGGTTCCCAGGCTGACTACTTTCAATCAGTAAAGGGCGGCGGACACGGAGATTATCGTCTTATAGTTCTCTCGCCTTCTTCTATTCAGGAAGCAGTTGACCTTACCATGGAGGCTTTTGATCTCGCTGAATTATACAGAAACCCAGTCCTTATACTAAGCGACGGTAATATCGGACAGATGATGGAGCCGGCATTATTCAAAGACGTCTCGAAAGTCAAATTACCTCCAAGAGATTGGGTTCTTGACGGCTGCAAAGGACGCAAACCACGGCAATTATTCTCTTTGTTAATGACGCCTGGGGCGCTTGAAAAACATAATATTCACCTGCAGGAAAAGTATAAAGTTATTGAGAAAGAACTTGTCCGGTGGGAGAACTACCTTGTTGAGGACGCGGAGATACTGATAGTTGCTAACGGTATAATAGGGAGAATCTCCGAGGGCGCTGCTAAGCTGGCAAGGGAGCAGGGAGTCAGATGCGGTGTTTTAAGGCCAATAACGCTCTGGCCTTTCCCGTATGAAGCCATAAAAAGGGCTGCAGAAAAGACAAGAAAAATACTTGTAACGGAACAGAATTTGGGGCAGATGGTTGAAGATGTGCGTCTTGCGGTTTCTGACGATAAAAAGGTCTCTTTCTACGGCAGACCCGGCGGCGGATGCCAGACTTCAGATGAAATATTCAAAAAGGTCATGGAGTTGTCAAAAAGATGAAAAATATCTATCTGAAACCGGAAAGCTTGACAGAAACTCCCAATACCTACTGCCCTGGTTGCGGACACGGGATTGTGCACAGAATAATTGCAGAGGTGATTGATGAGCTCGGGGTAAGAGAAAAGACCATTGGAGTTGCTCCGGTGGGCTGCGCGGTTTTTGCTTACGATTACTTCAATTTTGATGTTACGGAGGCTCCTCACGGCCGGCCTCCTGCCGTAGCCTGTGCTATAAAGCGGGTATTGCCGGACAGGGTCGTTTTTACTTATCAGGGAGACGGGGATTTAGCCTCCATAGGCACAAATGAGATCATTCATTCAGCCAACAGAGGGGACAATATAACCGTAATATTTATTAACAATGCCAACTATGGGATGACGGGTGGACAGATGGCTCCAACAACTCTTCCCGGCATGAAAACTACCACTACCCAGGCAGGGAGAGATGTCAAACTAATGGGGCACGCTTTAAGGGTCAGCGAACTGCTTTCAACGCTCGACGGAGCCGTATATTTAGAGAGAACAGCAATTTCTGATCCTTTGAATGTAAACAGGACAAAAAAGGCCGTTAAGAAAGCATTTCAGAACCAGCTTGACGGTCTGGGGTTCAGTATGATAGAAGTACTTTCTCCTTGCCCGGTAAACTGGGGCAAGACTCCGCTGGAGGCCTTGAAATTCGTCAAGACAGAGATGGTGGGCTATTTTAAACTGGGCGTGATTAAAGATTTGACAACAAAGAAGGATTGACAATTTAATGTAGAGTTTCTCGCAAGAGCTATTTCATCAGAGCTGCCAGAAAAGGTCAATTGTCAAAATAATATTGGCAGTAAAATAAAACGAGGATATATGGAATCCAGTGTTATTCTTTGCGGTTCGGGAGGACAGGGTATTCAACTTGCAGGTACGCTGCTTGCAACGGCAGCAGTTAATGAAGGCAAGAATGTCACCTGGTTGCCGTCTTATGGAGCAGAGAAAAGGGGCGGGCTCTCTTATTGCGCGATTGTTATATCGGACGAAAACATACTCTCTCCAGTGATTGCAAAGGCTGACACCGTAATAATTCTTGATGTAATAGGTTTTAATGCCTATAAAAATAATATAACAGAAAAAGGTCTTTTCATAATTAATTCCTCCCTTGTAAATGATATTTCCGGTCTAAAAGGGAACAAGAAAATATATTTACCGCTTAATGGACTTGCGAAAGAGGCCGGTAATTTTAGAATAGCAAATATGGCGGCTCTCGGTGTTTATTCTGCAGTAACAAACGCAGTGAAAATCAATTCAATTATTAAGGCGCTTGATGAAACAATATCAGTCAGGCACAGGGATCTTTTGCCTATCAATATAAAGGCTCTGGAGTCTGGGTATAAAGAAGGAGTGAATAATGTCGGTATATAGCGGACAAATTTATTTCAAGACAAAGGGCAACACTGACATTGTTGACATAACAGGAAGTGTTGAGAGTAAAGTCAAGGAGAGCAGTCTTACTATCGGTATTGTTTCGGTATTTGTTCCCGGTGCTACGGGGGCGCTTACTACAATTGAATTCGAGCCGGGGCTGGTTGCCGACTTAAAAGCCTTTTTTGAGCAAGCAATACCTGAGAAAGGTTTGTACAATCATAATCTTACACATTCAGACGCCAACGGCCACTCACATATCCGTGCAAGTGTAATAGGCCCATCAATAACGATACCTGTTATCGGGAAAAAGCTAAAGCTCGGCGTCTGGCAACAAATAATATTTGTTGATTTTGACAATAGGCCCAGAGAGAGAGAGTTGATTGTTCAAATTATTGGAGATTAGAGAAACTGGTCAAGCCATATCCCTGCCCTAAAGCACGCCTGAGTTAAATTGAAAACAACATCCCGCTAAACCGATAATGCATATGTGAAATATTTCGCTACTCTTATTAAGAATATAAGCAACTTTCAATCTGTTTATTTGTATATACCTTTGTGCCCTGATAAAGGGCCAAAGGAGGAAGTATGGAAAAGGTAGAAAGGAAAGAAAATGCGGTATACTCGGGAAGCGTATTCTCGGGGAAAAGGATGTATTTCGTAGACGTACGAAAGGCATCCAATAACAGCAACTATCTTGTAATCAGCGAGAGCGTTGTTGATAAAGAGGGAAACCGGAAAAGAAACACCATAATGCTCTTCAGCAGCGACTTCCAGCGATTCATGGAAGAGCTGAAGAAAACAGAATCGTATTTTCCTGAACAAGTATTTACAAACAAATAGCGGATTGTG
>JBAXDA010000244.1:0-3076 GCA_037141215.1 Candidatus Firestoneibacteriota bacterium
GGATACAAGCATCCGGCAAAAAATAAAAATGGACTCCTTTCTTTTCCAGAACCCGGAAAAATATGGTTCGGCCTGAGACGTTATAGTCTGCCTGAGATGAAGACGGTTCCATTTCCGGAGGGATACCAGTGGGACGAAGGAATGCTCCTTTTGGGAGAGGAGTATTGCATTGGCGGAATCGCCGCCGGCAACGGTAAAGTCTATGTCTCAAATTTCAAACTGGACAAGCTGATCGAATTCGACCGCGACACGCTGAAGCAGCTTCGCGTCTGGGGGATCCGGAATCCGGGCAGGATCGCATTGGATGGAAAAGGTTCCGCCTGGATTCTGGAGCATCTCGAACCAAATGCCATTCCGAAAGGAAATTCATCTGTCTGCCGGGTGAACTTGAAAGACGCCTCAGCAGTCATTTTCAAGCTCGAGGATGTTGAAAATACTTCAGCTATAGCGTTCGATCAGATGGGCAGGTTGCTCATTGGTGATAATGGAGCCGACATGCAGGTCAAGATATACGATGTATCCGGTGCTTCTCCAAAGCTTGTTGACGCTCTTGGCCAGAAGGGTGGCATATATGCTGATAAACCCGGAATTGCGGCACCTGATAAACTCAACGGCATTACCGGAATTGGAGTGGATTCCTCAGGAAACGTTTATGTGTCGTCAACAAGATCCGGAGGAGAACTGAGGAAGTTTTCACAAGACAAGAAGCTTCAATGGCATTTGATGGGGCTTGCATTCGTTGATGGGGCGTCGGCCGATCCCGATTCGCCCGAAGATGTATTTATGAAGGACGAGCATTTCAAGATGGATTATTCCGCGCATCCGGCGAAATGGGAATATGTCGCATATACCAGGGACATCCGCAGGCCTGATCCGTTCTCAGTTCAAAGGTCGAAGCTCGCCTCCAATTTAATCCGCAGGAGTGCAGGCAAGCGCTTCATGTTCTGCTCCCCTATGTTTGCCCAGGAACTGGCGATTTTTAAATTTGACGGTGAAATTGCCGTGCCTTCAGGCTATATCGGTGTGAATGACAAGAAAATATGGAGAGATATGAACGGCGATGGAATCAAGGACGAGGCTGAATGCGAGGAAATAGATCCGAAATTCCTCAAGTCCTCGTGGCATTGGTTCGTGGACACGAATGGGGACATATGGCGGGCCTGCAATGACGCAGGCATCATGCATATTCCTTGCCAGGGTCTCGATGACAAAGGAAATCCTGTCTATGAAGTTTCCAAGACCGAAATAATTCCGATGCCTTCACCTTTCATCGAGATCAATACCGTAGAATACATTCCTGAAACCGACACCCTGTATGTCGGGGGAGAAACTGAAATGTCAAAACGGAACAAAGGCGACGGTTGGGGGCCGACAACGCGGTTCATAGCGAGATATGACAACAAGACCAAACTCCGCTGGCTGGCGCCGGTCGATACGATTTGCTGCAATGCGATATCCGTCTCCTCAAAAATAGTCGCTGCCGTTGATGTGCGAACTGCGCAGATTCAGATGTTTGACACCTCCACCGGCCTGAAACTGGGAACCGCTGCTGCCGGAAAGCCGGCCGCACATCATAGCGGCTGGACCGACTTTCCAAGGTCCATCAGGGCTATGACGCTGAAAAACGGGGAGACCGTTGTGCTTGTCGAAGAAGATTCCTGCGCGAAGATAATGATCTACAGGGTGAAGGCGGATCCCCGGGAGCTTGACCGTGTTCCTCTTGACGTGGATGACAAAGGTAAGGTCAACTCAATTAAATGATACAATCAGCAATAAGAAGATATTGACATGAAGTCTAAAATATTTGGAGGAAGCATTAATGAATTTTCATGAAAGATTTGGAATTCGGTTGATTGCGGCGGGAGCGCTATCCATGGCGGCATTCTTTTCAGGAATGGAGTCTTCCGCCCAGATGGTGGCAGGTAAAGCCATTCCTAATTTCAATGAGACGATGGGAACTGATAAAAACGAGACAAGACCATACTCGTGCCAGTTCATTTCAAGTACGGCGCCTGGCAACATACTCTGGCCCGGAGAGCAGGCCGAGTTCACATTCCAGCTTGTCAACAACTCCGACCAGCCAATCAAGGCAGAGGGGAAAGTGGAACTGATCTCCTATGCTACAAAGGGGCGTCCAGGAGACATCTGGGTACCGGATATGTTCAGGACTGGAATTCATGGTTCCACCCCGATCAATGTCGATATTGCTCCGGGAAAATTCCGGAATATTACAGTGAAACCAGTTGTTCCGTCAAAATTCGGTCCATACGCACTGATTGTGGATATTGATGGCATTGGCCGCCGTTTCTTGACGAGTTTTGTCCGTACGTTCAAGGCTGAGTCGGCTGTGGTGCGATATCCCCAGCTTGCGCTGGATGTCACGGATGTAAATGTACTTACCCGTCTCGGTGCGTTTCCGAACAGGGCGGGAATCAGCTATAAGGTGACGACAGATGCCGGATTTGGCAAGTCGTTTGAGGAGCAGTGCAAGGTTCTAGAGGGCTACAAAAATGCAAGGCTTCCAATAACAGTGGAATTTGGAGTAGGAGCTGCCGAGGGTCCTACGCAGCCCCTGGAGAGGGTTCGTCCGCATCTGGATGAAAAAGACGTAATGCTGCCGACAAAAGCAGATTGGTCATGGCTGCCATCCTACGATGCAGATTTCAAGAAGCTGGTAAAAATGGTTCTTGAGAAATATGGCTGGCCACGCGGTACGGTCATTGCCGTCAAGTTCATGAACGAGCCGTGGGAAGGCTCATCGATATCGGGCTGGGGTGGGGATATGCCCAGATACCGCGAGATATTCACCGCCCTATGCGAGGCGACTGCCGAGGCGAGGAAGGAGTATGGAGTCGAA
The DNA here is from genome assembly GCA_037141215.1 of Candidatus Firestoneibacteriota bacterium. Taxonomy (GTDB): domain Bacteria; phylum Oederibacteriota; class D2-FULL-39-29; order D2-FULL-39-29; family CAIOVX01; genus JBAXDA01. The sequence continues at coordinate 2,858 of JBAXDA010000244.1, forward strand.
GTCCTCATAGGTGGCTGTGATTCGTCGAGCAACACCTTCGACAAGCTTTTCGGCGACGGCAAGGAAGACTTCCTCAAATATCTGGATTTCTGCAGCGTCCACTATCAGGGGATGAACCCTCCATCTACGGTGAAATCGTGGCTGAACAGGAAAAGTCCCAATGGCCGCGTCCTGATATGGGACACCGAGAGCTGGGTGGCGAACACCGACGACAGGGTG
>JBAXDA010000245.1:0-3069 GCA_037141215.1 Candidatus Firestoneibacteriota bacterium
CAGGGCTGGACAGATGCTTTTTTTGCAACAGCGGCGCGGAAGCGAATGAGGCAGCCATAAAACTTGCCAGGAAATACGCGAAAGAGAACCTTGGAGAAGGCAAAAATGAAATAATAACCATGAGAAGTTCCTTCCACGGCCGGACGATGGCCACTTTGACAGCTACAGGACAGGAGAAAATACAAAAAGGATTTGATCCTCTTCTGCCCGGGTTTAAGTATGTGGAATATAATAATCTTGAGGCGCTAAAAGTTGCCGTGACTGAGAAGACCTGCGCTGTCATGCTTGAACCGGTTCAGGGAGAGGGCGGAGTAGTAATCCCCGCGGACGGCTATTTGAAAAGCGTACGCGAACTCTGCGACTCAAAGAATATCCTCCTGATACTTGATGAAGTTCAGTCGGGCATGGGCAGAACAGGAAAGTTTTTTGCGTATGAACATGCAGGTATAAAACCTGATATTACGACTCTTGCCAAAGCCCTGGGCGGAGGGCTACCGCTGGGTGTTATGCTCTCTTCGGAGAAACTGGCAAAAGCTTTCTCCGCGGGTACGCACGGCAGCACTTTTGGGGGAGGGCCTATTGTCTGCGCGGCTTCGCTGGCCGTGCTGAACTTCATGCTGAAAAATAATGTACTTAAAAATGTTAACGAAATGGGCGCCTATTTCCTGTTGGAGCTAAACAAACTGAAGGCAAAACACAAAATCATAAAGGAGGCTCGCGGCCTGGGGCTTTTCTGCGGTCTTGAATTAACAATTCCCGGTAAAGAACTGGTAAAGAAGATGCTTGAACGAGGCGTACTTATTAACTGTACCAATGAAACAGTCCTAAGATTCCTGCCCCCGCTTATCATCTCAAGAAAACATATAAAAATAGTGATCAAAGAGCTGGATGCTGCTCTCTTTGAAGCGCAGGCTCTTCCCGCGGAGTGACACAATGTCTTCAGACCAGGGCTTTATTGATTTCATAGTAGATCAGCTGCAAAATGCGGGTAGAATTAAATTTAGAAAAATGTTCGGCGAGTATGCGCTCTATTGTAACGGCAAGGTGTTTGCGCTGGTTTGTGACAATCAGCTTTTTGTGAAACAGACAGATGCAGGCAGGGCTTTTATAGGGGTTGTTGTTGAAGCCCCGGCTTACCCCGGCGCAAAAATGAGCTTCCTTATAGAAGATAAAATTGATGACCGGGAATGGATGTGTGAGCTGGTAAGAATAACGGCAAGGGAACTTCCTGTGCCAAAGGCTAAAAAAAAGACTGTAAGAAAAACAGGGAAGGGGGAGTTATGAATGGAAAAATAATACTACTGCTTTTACTTGCGGGAGCTGTGTTTGCGCAGGATACCGGCTTTCCTCAGTTCAGGGGAGCGGACAGAAACGGTATAGCGGCAGGCGAGAAAGGGCTTGCGAAGACTTGGGGGGAAGGCCAGCCGCAAGAACTCTGGAAGGTGCCGGTAGCAGGGGGCTTTTCCTCTCCTGTGATTTACGGCAACAATGTCTACATAATGGATTATGAGAACGGTCAGGATATTGTCAGGTGTCTCTCTTTGGAAACCGGCAAGGAGTCCTGGAAGTATTCGTACGAAGTAAGTTATTCAACGAAGAATTATGGTGCGACCCGGACTGCGCCTGCAGTAAACGATAAATATGTTGTAACCATAGGGCCGGGAGGTAATACAACCTGTCTGGATGCCGGCTCCGGTAAACTTGTATGGAATAAAGATATGGTAAAAGATTTCGGAACCAGGATGTTAAATTGGAATCTGGCGCAGAACCCTCTCATCGACGGGGAGAATGTAATACTTGCGCCGGCCGGCAGAAAAGTGCTTATGGCCTCTGTAAAGTTGAAAGACGGCGCGGTAGAATGGACAGCAGAGAATAACAACAAAAGCGAGATAACTCACGGATCAATAACTCCGATGAACTACAAAGGCAGAAAGATGTATCTTTACTGCGCGTCAAACGGAGTCTATGGTATTTCCTCAAATGACGGGAAAGAAGTCTTTTTCTATCCCGGCTGGACCGTTAAGACCTCAAATATACCTGCCCCGCTTCCGGTCGGAGAAGACAAAATATTTCTTACAGGAGGATATAGGGCAGGGGCGGTAATGCTGAAGCTGGAAGGAACAAGCCCCGTGGATGTGAAGGAAGCTTTCAGACTGGAAGAAAGCCTTTTCGGATCAAGGGTCCAGACGCCGGTACTTTTTAAAAACATGATACTTGCCAACAGAGAGAGCGTTGAATTCGTATGCATTGACCTTGAAGGAAAGGTAAAGTGGACCTATTCAAAAGAAAAAATCGGACTCTGTCCGTTTATGGTGGCAGACGGTATGATGTATATAATGACGGAAAAGGGCAGACTTCTCCTTGCCGATATTTCAGAATCAGGTATTGAAATAAAGTCAAAAGCAAGCGTAGTAAAAGGCCAGCAGATCTGGGGTCCGATGGCTATCTCAAACGGAAAATTGCTGTAGCCGTCAATGATGAAACCGGCGGGACTGGAACTTATTAAGCGGATGATCTGCTCTTTCAATTGTTCGCTGCCCGTCTGCCGCCAGTCGGTGTCGAGCAGCATGGAATAGAAGCCGCGATCCTGAAGCTGGCGGCTTACGACGGCAGTCATTTCCTGATACAGGTGACCGTGAGAATAAAGCAGCAGCACTACGGTTTCATGTTTCTGGATGTCCAGATTTTTCCGGACGAATACCCCTTTGCAGGGATGTTTCTCCAGCAGTCCGTCTGCTTCCAGCCGAGCCAGTGGTCGCGTGATGCGCCGAGCCAACCCAGGAACGGCAGGGTGCGAATACTCCGGGCGTCCACCACCGCCCAGCCCACTCCGCCGAGGGCTTCGTCGAGCACCAGCAGAACCAACGGGTCCCACCACGCGACGTGGTTGGCCGCGAAGACGACCGGCCGATCGGCCAGCGCGGCGCGGGCACCGGCCAAGCCGTGCACCCACAGCCCATCCAGCCCGCGGGCAACGCGGCGGCGCGCGTAAGGCCGAGTGATGCGAAGGAAGGCCGGCCGACGGGAGTCCCCGGCCCCGGCCAGGGCCCGCCGGTCGGAGTTCACGCC
>JBAXDA010000246.1:0-3061 GCA_037141215.1 Candidatus Firestoneibacteriota bacterium
CTGCTGTAGTATTTTTGTCACAAAATTTGACCTGTTCCTGCCATATAAAAGGGCGGTCCTTACAATAAAGGCCTCTTTCATAATCTTTGCCGTCTGAAGTTCTCCCTCCAGTTTAGACTTTCCGTACACACCAAGAGGATTTACCAAATCGGTTTCAAGATAAGGCGTTGTTTTCGTACCATCAAAGACATAATCCGTGCTTACTTGAAGAAAAGCAGCACCGAATTCCTTTGCGCATCGGGCAATATTCCTTGCACCGTCAGAGTTTACTTTGTAAGCGAGCTCAACATTTTCCTCACACGCGTCAACATCCGTATACGCGGAGGCATTTATTACATAATAAGGTTTAGTATTGCTGAACAGCCGGTTTAGAGCGGCGAAATCTGTTATATCGCATTGAGCCGTATTAATGCCTTCAATGTTAAGGTCAACCAGCAGAAGGTCGCGCTTATGGAACACTCTTGCAAGATCATAACCCAGCATACCTGAAGCGCCAATCACCATGACTTTCATTTGTATCCCTCTATTCCTTCCGGCTTCTAGATTTAGAGCATTAGTATTCGTAGTTTATTTAAGTTTTCTCCACCACCACTTATTATCCAAATACCACTGCACAGTCTTCTCCATCGCTTCTTCAAACCCGTATTGCGGTTTATATCCGAGTTTCTTTGCTTTTGAACAGTCTATTGAATACCTGAAATCATGCCCCAACCGGTCTTTAACGAATTTCATCAGGCTCTCCGGCTTACTCAATAGCTTAAGGATAAGTTTCGTGATATAGATGTTCTGTTTTTCATTGCCTCCGCCCAGATTATAAACTTCGCCGGCTTTCCCTTTATTGAGCACCAGATCTACTCCCGCGCAGTTATCTTCAACATAAATCCAGTCTCTCACATTTTTCCCCGTGCCGTAAACGGGGACCTCAAGGCCTTCAGAGGCGTTTGTGATAAATAAAGGAATCAGTTTTTCCGGGTACTGGCAGGGCCCATAGTTGTTAGAGCTTCTCGTAATTACCACCGGGAGTCCAAAGGTAGTGTAGTAGGATAAGACCAGCAGATCCGCCCCGGCTTTGCTTGAAGAGTAGGGACTGCTCGGCTTTAGCTTATCCGTCTCTTTAAAGGATGCCCCGCGGGTGCTGCCGTATACTTCATCCGTGCTGATATGCAGGAATCTTTTAATACCATGTTTTTTTGCGCTCTCAAGCAAAGTGTAGGTGCCGAATACATTGGTTCTGATAAACGCCGACGGATCTTCAATAGACCTGTCCACATGGGACTCCGCGGCAAAATGAACGGCCATATCCGTTTTCTTCATCAGCGCGTCTACTATTTTGGCGTCGCAAATATCACCTTTAACAAACTTATACCTGGGGTCTTTCGCGAAATCCAGCATGTTGTCCGGATTACCCGCGTAGGTAAGTTTGTCAAGATTCGTTATCTTTATATCTTTGTGTTTTCTTAACGCATATCTTATGTAATTACTTCCTATGAAACCGGCGCCGCCGGTAACAAGTAAGTTCATCCGTCCTTCCTCCCCCAATTGTATTTAATTTTCTTTGTATGCGCGGGAAGACGGAATTCATCCGGAGTTTTATAGTTGTAAAGCTCAGTAGGGCAGTTGATTATCAGACATTCCGACTCACTTATGCATTTGAAACCGTGAAAAACATGAGGCGGTATCTGCAACAGTATAGGGTTATGCTCCCCCATAAAGAACTCGTTTATCTCTCCTTTCGTAGAAGAACCTTTCCTGTCATCAAAAAGCACTACTTTTGCCATACCCTTAACGCAGGTGAAATGATCTGTTTGTTTCTTGTGATAATGCCAGGCTTTTACGGCTCCCGGGGAAGTCGTGGTCAGATACATCTGTCCGAATCTAAGGAAGAGCTCGTCATCCGATCTTAATATTTCCATCAAACGCCCGCGTTCGTCGGGAATTACTTTAAGCTTTTTTGTCTTCACTCCGTTTATCATAAACACCTTCCTTCTCGGTATTTTTACTTTCTAAACCTTAAAACTACGGTAAATTGTGCGGCCTAATTTTTTTTATTCGCTCCGTACAACGCCACCATTTTATTCGTTTCATACCAGCCTTCTATAGACGAGCCTGCATCTGCCCACCAGCCTTCTAGCACGCTGTAATCAAGCCGGCCTTTCTTCAGATAGCTGTTGTTGACATCAGTTATCTCGAGTTCCCCGCGTTTTGAAGGTTTCAATGTTTTTATTATCCTGTAAACATCGTTGTCATACATGTATATGCCTATTACGGCGTAACTGGAAACAGGAGCTTCCGGTTTTTCAATTATCCGGGTGATCTTGCCTTTCTTGAAAACCGGCACTCCATAGTTTTCAGGGTCCGGCACTTCTTTCAGGATTATCTTTGCTCCTCGGCTCTTCCTTTCAAAATCTTTGACCGCCTTGTTGATATTGCCTCCGATAAGGTTATCCCCGAGCATCACAAGCACTTTTTCTTTTTCGGCAAAATGCTCTGTCAAAGAAAGCGCTTCAGCAATACCACCTTCACCTTTCTGGTAGGTGTAGTTAATATGCTTCAAACCAAAGTCTTTTCCATTTCCAAGAAGTTTAAGAAAATCTCCCGCGTTATTGCCGCCGGTCACGATCATGATATCCTTTATTCCTGCGTTCACAAGCGTCTCAATGGGGTAAAAAATCATCGGTTTGTTGTAGACCGGAAGCAAGTGCTTATTTGTTATCCTTGTTAAGGGGGAAAGCCTGGTACCTAGCCCGCCTGCTAATATTATTCCTTTCATATTTGCCTCCGGAGAAATAGAGTTAAGAGTTAAGGTTTAAAATCAAGACTTTCTTAAATTCATTCCCTGAATATTGTCGTTATCTTCCTACTGCATCAATAATACCCAAATTTTATGCTTATAACAACGATTTTTAGTCCGGGATAAACTTCCGGCTTATGCTTGAGTTTACCTGGATATTTCAGCCTTGGTCTTGTATCTCTGAGCGGCTTCAGGAACATACCATTTAATGAAGTTATATGTAATACCAAGCGGAGCCGGTTCTATACCACGGAACCTTTTATCAACGGC
>JBAXDA010000247.1:0-3055 GCA_037141215.1 Candidatus Firestoneibacteriota bacterium
GATTAGAGGGATTAGGAAACTACTTGGTGAATGAAAAGGATTAGGAAACTACTTAAGTAAGGAAAAAGATTAGGAAACTACTTGGAAAGGAAAAGAGATTAGAGGGATTAGGAAACTACTTGGTGAATGAAAAGGATTAGGAAACTACTTGGGAAGGGAAAGCGATTAGAGGGATTAGGAAACTACTTGGTGAATGAAAAGGATTAGGAAACTACTTAGGCAAGGAACAGCGCTTCAAACCCGCTTAATGTTTTCCCGAGAGGGCTATAAGTACAACCCCCGTTCCCACCCCAAGACAAATTATCAGCATGCCTGTAAGTTTTAAAGTATTTATCTCTTCGTGCAGCAGCAGCCAGGAAAGGATAAAGACAAATACATAACTCAACGCGAAATAAGGGAAGACCTCGTTCAGAGGGGCTGTTGAGAGGGCGACTATCCAGAGTATCGAACTTGCAAGGGATATAACGCTTCCGAGCAGGAACCAGAAATTAGTAAGAAGTTTGAAAAGCGCAGGAAAGAAGTTATTCAGGGAAAGCTCAACTCCCACCTGGTTTGTTCCTATCTTCCAGAGCACCTGTCCCAGGGCAAGCAGAAAGACCGAAGCAAGAGAGAGCAGAACTGTTTTCATTAACCCTCCGAATAAACCGCCTATTATTCCTTAAAGGTATATTAACAAAAACCATCTGTTTTCACAATGCAAATATGATAATTGACATAGATAAAGAAAAAGTCTTTTGCTAAAATAAACTATGAGCGAAACCGGAAAAATAATTATTGTAGGCACGCCAAATGTAGGGAAAAGCGTTATCTTTAACGCGCTCACGGGGCGTTACGCCACGGTTTCAAATTATCCCGGTACGACGGTGGATGTTTTTCGCGGGCCCTGCAAAATCGGCGGGGGTTCTTATGAAATAATAGACACGCCCGGAATGTACTCTCTGGTCCCGGTGACCGAAGAGGAGAGGGTTTCCAGGGCCATCCTGATGAAGGAGCGGGCTTTCGCGGTCATTCATGTAATCGACGCCAAGAACCTTGAACGCATGCTTCCTTTCACGCTCCAGCTTATAGAAGCAGGACTCCCCGTTATACTTGTTTTGAATATTATGGACGAAGCAGAGAGGCTGGATATTAAGATCAATATCAAGCAGCTCTCTCTTGAGCTCGGTGTCCCTGTTATCTCTACGGTCGGCACAATCAACAGAGGAATAAAAGAACTGAAGTCGGCTCTTGAGAAATATGTGTTTACGCCGCCTAAGAAATTCAAATTGGACGCAAGGATTGAGAAATATGTCGCGGATATTGCTGAAACATTTCTAAAGAAAGATTACAGTGTTTCAAAGAGAATAGTCGGCATCTGGCTTTTTCAGGAAGACCGGGAGATTATGGACCTGGTTAAAAAACGCGAACCCGCAGCCTTTAAGAAAATAGAAGCAGCCGCTGCAGCTTTAAGGGTGAAGTATTCAAAGCCAGCCGGCTATATTACGGCAATGCAGCGGCAGGACCTAGCCATTAAGATTGCTTCCAAATGCGAAGAATCTCCTAAGAAAACGCCGTTTGTTTTTGGGGAAGCATTAAGCCGGCTGACTATGCACCCGTTTTTTGGGCTCGTAATACTTTTTGCGGTCCTTTACTTCGGACTCTATAAATTTGTCGGAGAGTTTGGAGCAGGAACCGCGGTGAATTTTATTCAAGATGATGTATTTGGCTATATAATCCCGCCTTTTACGGCGTTTGTGGAGAGAGTCCTTCCCTGGAAAGTGTGGCAAGACCTCTTTGTGCATGATTACGGCATAATTACTCTCGGTGTGAGATATGCATTTGCGATAATACTTCCTATTGTCAGTTTCTTCTTTCTTATTTTTGCAATTATAGAAGATTCAGGCTACCTGCCGCGTCTTGCGATGCTTATTGACCGCGTTTTTAAGATTTTAGGTTTGTCGGGAAGAGCAGTTATTCCAATGGTGCTGGGACTTGGCTGCGACACCATGGCTACCATCGTGACCAGGATTCTTCCAAGCAGGCGTGAAAGGATTATTTCAACCCTGCTTCTTGCGCTTGCCATACCTTGTTCCGCTCAGCTCGGGGTTATTCTGGCCCTACTCTCGAAAAATACCGCAGCGCTTCTTATCTGGGTCGGCGTTGTAGCTCTGGTCTTCTTTGTTGTGGGGTATTTGAGTTCAAAACTCCTGCCGGGTGAATCCCCGGTTTTCTTTATGGAAGTGCCGCCTCTTCGGCTGCCTAAATTGAAAAACATTATTATTAAGACTTATACCCGGCTTGAATGGTATCTCAAGGAAGTCCTGCCGATGTTTATTCTCGTAAGTGTATTTATATGGGTCGGACAGCTTGTGGGATTATTTAATGTTCTTATAAAATTGGTTGCGTACCCTGTGAGATGGATAGGGCTTCCTGAGAGCACAAGCTTCTCTTTCCTGATAGGATTTTTCAGGAGAGATTACGGAGCCGCAGGTCTTTATGACATGCATAAGCAGGGGCTCTTTAACGGCAACCAGCTTGTAGTCGCGCTTGTAACCATGACGCTCTTTCTTCCCTGTGTCGCCCAGTTTATGGTGATGGTAAAAGAGAGGGGCTGGAAAGCAGGCTTGTATATTTCCCTGATAGTGTTGGTAGTGGCGTTTGGAACAGGATTTTTGTTGAATGAGGCCTTAAACATATTAAAGGTTACTTTGTAGCAATATCAAGCGCGGATAGCAGGTAACTTGTGATTTTGGATCTTGAATCTTGGATTTTGGATTGAAAAGCAGGTAAATCCAAAATGACAGTGACAGTTTTCGCGAGTAGATTAGACTGAGGTTTACCATGGCTGAATACAAATGCTCAATGTGCGGGAAGGAGTTCGGCGAGGAAGAAGCCGGAACCGGGTGCAAAAACTGCCCGATGCACAGCAAGGGTTGCAACCTGATTAGGTGTCCTAATTGCGGATATGAATGGCCGCCTGAACCCAAGTGGCTTAAGAAATTGTTTGGGAATGATAAAAAAACTTAATAATCATCCAAATCATTAACCGCTTCTCCTGTTGGGGAGAGGGGAGGGT
>JBAXDA010000248.1:0-3032 GCA_037141215.1 Candidatus Firestoneibacteriota bacterium
CTTCGGTGTAATTAAACCGGACCTTAAGAATAAAAGGGTGGCTTCCAAGTGCGACTTCTGCGGAGACAGGGAAACGCCTGCCTGCGTGGAACATTGTCCGAATCACGCGATTAAGCTGCAGAAGTAGATGGTCAGAGGGTCGGCAAGAATGTGGACGGTGGACGGTAAAAAGGTGACAGTCCAGGATTAGGGGACAGAGAGCTGGTTGGAACTACAAAGTACGAACTACGAGCTACGAATGAAAGCTCGAAGCACGAAGCTCGAAATTTGAAATACCAGGGAGATTTATTATGAAATACGTAATAATCGGATACTCGGTTGCCGCCGTTAGCGCAATCAAGGCAATTCGCGAGAAAGACAAAGAGGGAAGTATAGAGGTTGTCTCAAATGAAGCCCTGATATATTCAAGGCCTCTCATCTCTTACTTCCTGGCAGGTAAAGTAAACAAAGCCAAACTGGGTTTTACGGAGAAGAACTTTGAAAAGGAAATGAAAGTTACGGTTTACTTTGACACTGAAGCAAAGAACCCTGATTTCAAAGCCAAGACTGTCACGCTGAGCAGCGGGAAGAAGCTTTCTTATGACAAATTGCTTATCTGCACAGGCGGCGCTCCCATCAAGATACCTCTTGAAGAAACACAGGGAGTCTTTACTTTTACAAAACTTTCTGATGCTCAAGCGCTTGAAAAATATATTGCAAAGAACAAATTGAAAAACGCGGTCATTCTTGGCGGCGGGCTTATCGGTATGAAAGCCGCGGAAGCGTTGCTTGGAAAAAAGATGAAATTCAGTATCGTGGATATAGCCGACAGGCTCCTGGCGAACACCTTTGACAAAGAAGCTTCAGATATACTTGAGGCGAAACTTGCCGGCGCCGGTTGTCAATTTATAAAGGGAAACTCCATAAAAAAACTGGTTACCAAGGCAGGAAAACTCGAAAAAGTTATGCTCAACGACGGGAAAATAATTAAAACCGGGCTTCTGATTATGGCTGTAGGAGTCAGGCCCGATCTTTCATTTGTCAAGGACACTGCAGTTAAGACCAATAAAGGCATTGTCGTGGACAACCGCATGCAGACCTCGGTAAAAGATGTTTTCTCCGCAGGCGATGTTGCGGAAGGGCTTGAATTCCTCTCAGGCTCCAATTTTGTAATAGCAATCTGGCCGACGGCGGCGAAACAGGGAAGAGTTGCCGGCCTTAATATGGCCGGTACCGAGACGGAGTTCCAGGGCAGTTTCGCAATGAACTCGGTGGAAATACTGGGTGTTCCTTCAATTTCTTTCGGGATTACAAATCCCGCAGGGGAGGGATATGAAGTAGTGAAGAAAACAGAGGAGAATAGATACAAAAAAATGATCCTTAAGAATAATATCCTCGTCGGGGTCATCCTGGTGAACTGTATAGAACGGGCCGGCATCTACGGTCTGCTGATTAAAGAAAAGCTCAATATCTTGGGTATGAAAAAGGAGCTTCTTAAGGATGATTTTGGATTCCTTCTGCTCCCGAAAAACTTTAGAAAGCATTATGTAACCGGAGAGGGTACAGAAGTATGAAGACAGTCACGATAGATTCAGAGAAACTGCACTATAGGGAGCTGAACGAGAAGATACATGAAGTCCTCCCGTTCGCGGACGAGATAATAATTAACAACGCTATGGGGCAGAGATATATCGCGGATGCCGTGACCAAAAAAGTAAAATTTGTTGTCAACGGCATACCCGGCAACGACCTGGCGGCCTTTATGGACGGGCCGGAAATTATTGTCCATGGAAACGCGCAGGATGCCATCGGCAACACCATGAACAGCGGCATGATTGTAGTTCACGGCAATGCCGGCGATATAGCAGGTTACAGTATGAGGGGCGGAAAAATCTATGTCAGAGGCAATGCAGGATACCGTGTGGGCATTCATATGAAAGAGTACAAAGAAAACTTTCCTGTTGTTATTGTCGGAGGAGAAGTTAAGGATTTTTTTGGCGAATACATGGCCGGAGGGCTGGCGATAGTCCTGGGACTGGGCTCTAACAAGCTTCCGGTGGGGGATTTTGTAGGAACAGGAATGCACGGCGGAAGGATTATAATAAGGGCCGAAAAAATAGATTCCAGGCTTCTTGGCAAAGAGGTCAAGGCCGTTGAGCTTGCAAAAGAAGACAGGGAGCTGCTTGAGAAATACATAAAGGATTACTGCAAGTATTTTAAGGATTTGAATGCTGAGGAGATATTGTCTTCAAAATTTCTGAAACTTTACCCGTTCTCGCATAGGCCGTATGGAAGATTGTATGCATACTAGGGCGGATGCTTGTCAAGTATGTTGACGGTGGACGGTAGACAGTAAAAATGAGGCAGTCGAAATAAAAGCAAAAAGCAGAAAAGGGCGGCACAGGTGCTGCCCTTTTTGTTTGGATCAGGCCAGGCGGGATTTAATAGAGTCGGTTATCAGCTTTGCCGGAACATTGTTTACCACTTTGCATTTTCCTATTCAATTTATCACCAACATTCTTCATTAGATCCATCATCTTCTTGGGGTTCTTCAAAAGAGTTTTTAAAATATCTTGGACACTATTAATATCGTTTTGTCCATTTTCACCGAAAATACCGCCAATATCATTGGTGATTTCTTCTGCCATTTCCTTCGCCAATTTTCCGATTTTTCCATCAAATAGTGACCTCAAATGCTCGTGCATATTTTCTGGATTGGGCATGTTTGTAAAATCAGGTGGTGTAAAATTGAAATTACGAGGTTCTCCATTTTCGCCGGTTTCGTTTGAATTTGCAGAAGACTCTTTGCCCTCTGCCTCTCCCTCGCCACCTGAACTATTGCCTTCCATACCCATCTTAGAAAAAAAATCACTGATACCACTCATGGTTTCCTGTAATTTCTCCTGTAAATGTTCCTCATCAATTCCGTCAAAAATATTCATCGTATCACCAAACATGTTCTTGTTATCCACCTTTTGAACAATAGTAAAAAGTAATAATTGCAGATATTTCCAAATAGATTGTTTTGTTTTATCGCTAACATCAGGACAATT
>JBAXDA010000249.1:0-3030 GCA_037141215.1 Candidatus Firestoneibacteriota bacterium
GTATTCTTAACGACAGTAACGGCACCATCAACGTTTCGTGTCACGGCCAGGATAACCGTAAATTCTTTGCCTCCTCCCTCCGCCCTGTTTAAGAATTGTCTGTATTAGTCGCGTATTTTATCCATTTTGGCTATCTTTCGTTCAATTAATCTGACTTTTTTCTTGGCTTCATCTAACTCATCTGATGGAAAATCTTGAGTCGCAGCTTTACGATACCACGTCAAGGACACTGCCAGATTTTTTTCTACAATCTTTCCGGCTTCGTAAATATTTCCTAATTCCATATCAGCATAATAATGATCTTGATCTGCTGCTTTTTTAAGCCATCTTAAAGCTTCCTCATGATCTCTCGAAATACCTTTGCCATGAAGATATATCAGGCCTAAACTATATTGGGCACCCTTTATTCCCTGATTTGCTGCTTTTTGATACCACTTTAAAGATTCGGCATAATTCTTTTTTACACCTTCGCCATCCTCATACAATCCTGCAAGGTGGAATTGTGCCTTGGCATGATCTTGATTTGCAGCTTTTGTATACCATCCAGCGGCTTTTGCATCATCTCTTTTTAGATCGAAACCAGCCCCGAAACGATTCATATAACCCGCCTGATATTGAGCTTCAGCATTTCCCTGTCTTGCTGCCTTCTCATACCATTCTTTGGACTTCCCATAATCTTTTTCTTTCCCGTTTTTCCCTTTTTCATAATCTTTGGCAATTTGTAATTGAATGGCTGGGTCATCCTCTTCTCTTTCTTTAACTATTTTCTTGGACGATAAACTTATTGCACTTGAAGCTGCATCTGGTAGCATCTTTACTATTTTTTTACGTAATTTTTTTGGTACGAATTCTAAGGCATCTCTAGAGTTTAAGACGGCCGGAAGAATAATGTCTTCATTGGAGCGGAGCTTAGCGGCTGCATATTCTAATGCACGTCCTACATTCTTCACAGCCACCAACACCACCTCTTTGTCAGACCGTAGCGCAGTGGAGGCATATTCCAATGCGTACCCTTCATTCCTTACAATCTCAAGCACAAACGCTTTTTCGGATCGGAGCTCCTTGGAGGCATATTGTAACGCTAATGCCCCGCCACTCTTCACGGCATCTAGCACCACTTCTTTGTCAGAACGTAGCTTAACGGAGACATGTTTTAATGCGTCTCCGACATTCCTTACAACCTCAAGCATAAACACTTTGTCGGCTCGGAGTTCCTTGGAGGCATATTTTAATGCTCCTGCCGCATTTTTTACAGCCTCTAGCACCACCTCTTTATTTGAACGGAGGTCGTCAGAAGCATAGTGTAACATCCATCCTCTCTCTTTTACGGCTAAGAGTACCACACTTTTATCTGCACGAAGCTTGTCGGAGGCATACTCGAATGCGCAGTCACTGCTCTTCATAGCCACCAGTACAATCTTTTTATCGGAACTGACTTCAACTGAGGCATATCGTAATGCCATTCCCGTATTCTTTACAGCCTCTAGCACCACATCTTTATCAGAACGTAGCTCAGCGGAGGCATATTCTAATGCGGCTCCGACATTCCTTACAACCTCAAGTATAAATGTTTTGTCGGATCGGAGTTCTTTGGAGGCAAAGTTTAATGGCCAAGCGTAATTCTGCACAGCCTTAAGCACTACTTCCTTATCTGCACGGAGTTCTTCCGTAGCAAATTCAAGTTTTTCTCCATCTTCTTTTACCGCATTGAGTACCTCGGTTTTATCTCCCCAATCGATAAGGTTGTCCTCATTCTCCTCCTCATCCTCCTCCTTATCTTTAGGGTCAAGTTTCCATTTAAGCCCACTTGGTGTCAGAGAAATATAGTAATCCTCATCGGTCCCGCCAAAGCTTTCAAGCAAGTTGGCTTCCCCGTCTATATTATTAAATAATTTATACATTAGGCTATAAAATTTCTTCGGTAATTCAATGTCGCTGATACTCCAGGGACAATTATTGCTGAAAAATCCTAGCCAATACTCGCTCTCTTGATCTTGATCTCTTGAGGATAAACGCAAATAACTTGGAATACTTAATGTATTAAGATTTTGATCATACGTTATCATGCACTCACAAGCATCCTCATACTTTTTCGAGAGATCTTCATATATCTTCATTAAATCTTCATTAAGTACCACAGTGTGGTTTCCCATCTCTACATTCATACTAACCGTAGCCATAAGTCTGTCTCCTTTCGCGATGGTCAATTATAAAAGAACGATCCTCGACTAAAATACGTGGGGGGTGATTATCGACCGTAGCTATTAGGAATGATTTCCTAATAGCCTTTGTTTTTCACACTCGGCATAAATGACCTTTCATAATATCACAATACCTCAATTACGCAGGCGTAGTGAGCAGAGCCCTGCCCCTTAAAAGATGCTGTTGCTTTACAAACGCGGCGAACCGCATACCTCACTTTTTCACCTTTATCAAAAACCCCTTTCCTAGCACAACCTTTTTCTGTAACAAAATTTTTCGGTAATGTAGATTCGGACACGATAAAAAGCAATGTCCGCACTTTAGAATTTATTGACTTTAGCTTAGCAAGTCACGCTATATCATCTTCAATTTTCTTTTTACCAGCGGAGCCACTCTTGACTTCTATTACCATTCTTACAAGTTCTGAGAGATTAGATGATTCCTTTATTTTTTTTCTGTCTTCCATATCAATAATAACTAAGTCAGCTCGTGCATTACGATTAAGGCCGACTGCACTTGATCCGGGTGCTATAAGCCTTTTATACGCGCACTCACATAGAAGCCTTTTATTGGACTCTAGATTTGCCTGAAGAAGATTGCAGGCTTCTGCTACTAAAGCACCTTCAGGTAACGCGTGATCATGATACAATGCCCGCCGATGGCCTATCCAGAACGCAAGCCCTTGCAGTGTACTTTCAACCCATTTTGGTAAATAACTTCCACTCTTATTATTGTCCTTTGACTCCATAATATCTTTCCTCCTTTTTATTTTGTTAAATATTTATGTCTTCCAATGTTTTATGTTTTTCACAAACTCAATGAAATTTT
>JBAXDA010000250.1:0-3022 GCA_037141215.1 Candidatus Firestoneibacteriota bacterium
GGGGCCGAAAGGCATACTCTTTACGCATATTTCGGGCAACCCTTCTTTCGTCTGCGAGAATCTCAGCAACCTTATGTATCTGGGCGAGAATGAAAGAATTGATCTGCCGGGAAACTGGCCGATAGAACATTCCCTGATCCCCATAACTCCACGCACTGTCGCAAAATTTCCGAATCATGGGACTAAAGACGCGGCCCTGATTATAATCTCCGGAATGCTGGAAGGTCACGGACCTGCCATTGACAGGATCAGGAAGTCTAATGTCTCCGGAGTCTTCAGAGGATATGAGACGCTTGAGCATACCGGCAGGGAGAAGACGCTGAGCATGTACAACGAAGCAAGGATGTTCAAACCCGAACGGCTGAAAGAATATTCTTTCTACAGGGCCTCGCTGAACTATGTCCATACCGGAAGCAGTAATGTTTATGCCAGCCTTTATGTCAAGCCGGGAAAACTGCTCGTCTATGCAGGTAATCTGGCCGACACGGTAACAGAAGGCAGTCTTAAGCTGGATCTCGCGGCAAGGGGCATAAAGGCAAAGAGCGTTTCCTGGTCGGTTCTTTCGATGACGAATGATCTGCCTGAAGGAAACATCTCGGGTAAATGCGGCGCGGACGAGCTTGCAAGGATAGGTATTCCTTACATACTAAAACCCTGGACGACTCTGCTGGTAAAGCTGAAATTGGCATAAAATAATCGCGGTAATCTGAAAAACTGCAGGATGTCGGGATAATTTAAAAGCGCAGGGAGGAAAGATGATTCTTCAGAAAAGGATACTTGAACTTGAGCGGATTGATGTTAAAAAAACCGCTCTGCCTGATTTTGACGAATTCTGGAGTAAGAGGATAAAAGAGCTCAAACGGGCCGGACTTAATATGAGAGCAAAACCGCTTGCTTATCCGCTCTCTGCGCTAAAAGTATTTGATCTCACTTTTGACGGCGTGGACGGTACTCCCATAAAAGCCTGGAAAGTACTGCCGGAGCCCCTGCCTGCCGGGAAAATACCGTTTCTTGTGCATTATCACGGGCTTGGAGGGGAGCGGGGATTTCCTTATAATTATGCATTCTGGGCGGCGATGGGAATAGGAGTTTTTGCGGCGGATGCCCGACTTCAGGCCGGGGATACGGGGAGTAATACTGGGTTTGCTTCGGGTTCAGCAGGAAGCATTTCTTCCATGGGAATAGAGAACGAAAACGATTTTTATTTCGGAAGGCATCTCTCGGATTCACTTAGAGCAGTGGAGGCCGTGAAAACTTTTACTGAGGCAGACAAAAAAAAGATAATAGTAGAAGGCGGCAGTCAGGGCGGAGGAGTAGCGCTTGCCGTTGCCGCGCTTTACGCGGGAGAGATCTTCGCCTGCCTGGCGGATGTCGCGGGGTCCTGCTGGTACGAGAAACGCGTAATGGATAGAACAGGTTCTGCAACAGATATAGCCCATTACCTGCACAGGCATCCCGGAAAGTTTGAGAGAGTGCTGAAAACACTCTCCTATTTTGACAATATAAATCTTGCCGGCCGGATCAAATGTCCCGTGCTGGCTTCTGTGGGGCTCCGCGATAATGTCTGTCCGGCAGAAAATGTTTACGCCGCCTACAACAAGATAAAGTCAAAGAAACGGATGGAAGTCTATCCCTTTGCCGGGCATGAAGGCGGAGGAATCTTTCATACGGACCTTAAGCTGAAATGGCTGGCAGAATTGTTAAAGTAAAACAATGGCGGAAGCCTGCTTGCGGATCCGCCACGCGCGCTGTTAAAAGGGATTTTCGTTTTTGTAGAGCGCGCCCTTCGGCTGATTAAATGAAATATCCTTGACTCCCAGCATCTTCAGCGCGGAGAAGAGCGGCTTGCCCGCGTGTTCGAGCACAACCGCTGTATGATGAGGAAACTGCCTGCCGATGAGAACATGCCTGTAGAACCTGCCCATTTCTTTTACCGCGAAGACCGCTATGCTACCGAAGGATTTTGGGTCTATGCTTAGTATTTCGCCTTCCGCCATATAGGCTTTGAGGCGTGTATCGGCCGAGGCTTGCAGGCGGAACATCGTCATCTTTCCGGCTTTAATAATACCTTCGAGCGTGCCTCTTGTAATATCCGGAGCTTTGCCTTTTTCCATCAAACTGTGCATGATTTTTTGAAATTTCATAGAGAAGGTCTCCATCATGCAGGAGGCGGTATTCCCGCAATGGAAGCCCATGAAAAGATCGGAAATAGCATAGCCCTTTACTTTCTTTCCGGCTTTTTTGTACATATCCGCGGGAACAGAATTATTGATATCAAGGATAGTAGCAGGCGTTTCTGCGGCGCAGGAAGCCATATACTCGCTCAAAGCCCCGTAAATATCCACCTCACAGGAAACCGGAATGCCTCTGCCTGCAAGCCGCGAGTTAATATAGCAGGGAGCAAAGCCGAAATATTTTTCAAAGGAGGGCCAGCATTTGTTCGCAAAAATTGCGTAGCGTGAGGCGCCTTTGTTTGCATTCATAAAATTAATAAGCGCAGCTTCATACTGCGCCTGTTTTCTGAGCAAGTCAGGGTAGGTGTTGTTTTTCCCGAGCTCTTTTTCCATAGATTTAATTATCCCGGGAATTTGAGGGTCGTTTTCTGCTGACTTAAAGATATCGTAAAGGTCCAGCTCGCTGTTTTCCATAATCTCCACGCCGAGATCGTAAAGGGTTTTGATGGGGGCGTTGCAGGCCAGGAAATCCTGAGGACGGGGGCCGAAAGAAAATATTTTTAAACTTTTTATGCCGAGAACCGTCCTAGCCGCGGGAATAAAACCTTTGATTATTTCCGCGATTTCAGGAGCCGTTCCCACAGGATATTCCGGGATATGCGGCAGCAGATGCCGTAAAGAAAAATTATAGGAGGCGTTGAGCATTCCGCAATAGGCGTCTCCCCGTTCATCTGCCAGCGAGGCTGTTGATTCTTCCGCCGCGGCACAAAGCATTACAGGGCCGCCAAATCTCTCCGCAAGTATGGAAGTAGGGCCTTCGGGACCGAAGTTAGAAAGATAAATAACAA
>JBAXDA010000251.1:0-3020 GCA_037141215.1 Candidatus Firestoneibacteriota bacterium
AAAAAAATAGCCTTAGAAGCTTTAAAGGCCGGGGTAAGACCGGAAGTTCTTTCCTCAACGCCGGAATTTCTTTCGGACATGAAGCAGGCCGATATCTATTATAAACTGAAACAAGTTTCAAAGGATTCGTTTATTGTTTCAGAGAAGCTTCTCCGCCGATTCTGTGAGACCGAAGAGCCTCAGGGCATAGCTTTTCTTGCAGCCAGGGAAAAGCACTCGCCCGAAAAAGCTCTCGCCGGAGTGTCTAAGCGCTCAATCACCGTTTTACTGGAAGGGATAAATGACCCCGGGAATTACGGGGCTATAATACGAACTTGTCTTGCTGCCGGAGTAGGCACGATAATAACTTCAAAAGGTTCGGTCTCCAAATACAATCCAAAGGTTATTAGGGCGACTATGGGCGCTATCTTTAGGACGAATATAGTGGAAGGGGTTGATTTTACCGAATACCTTACTCTTCTTAAAAATCATGGGGTATCAATTGTAGCAACTGACCTTAAGGCAAAAGAGTGTTTTTGGGATGCAAAAATAGAGCTTCCGGTTGCCCTGGTTTTTGGGAACGAGACTCACGGCATATCTCAAACAACCCTGGAACAGAGCGACCTAAGGGTAAAACTTCCAATAACCGGAGATATTGACTCTTTAAACCTCAGCGTGTCGGCAGGAATATTGATATTCGACTTAGTCAGAAGATTTAAACTTCTTTAGCATTCTTAACCTCCTAACATCAGTATTTTCAAAGATGTATTTCCCCTTCGGATTGACAGGCAACCCTGTATTTGTTATAATAAATCAAGCGTATCGCAGAAATATTAGTATTTTTGGACTATTACAGCTAACGGGCAAGGCATAATAAAGCGTTTAAGCCTGTCTGAAAAAGGAATAGATAATTCATGGAAAAAGAATTAGGTGTTTTATCTTCTGAAATCAAGTTAAAGATCAAAGATGCTAATACTAATGCCGATCTTGATGCCATTAGAGTAAAATATTTTGGTAAAAAGGGCATTGTTACCTCTTTTTTCGATAAACTTAGTTCTCTCCCAAAG
This sequence comes from Candidatus Firestoneibacteriota bacterium, assembly GCA_037141215.1. Classification (GTDB taxonomy): domain Bacteria; phylum Oederibacteriota; class D2-FULL-39-29; order D2-FULL-39-29; family CAIOVX01; genus JBAXDA01. The sequence continues at coordinate 1,047 of JBAXDA010000251.1, forward strand.
GAAGAGAAGCCACGAGCGGGGGCCTTGCTGAATACCCTGCGCAAAGAAGCTGAAGCTGCACTAACATTAAGAAGCGAAGATTTTTCCTCGGCTACGGAGCTTGCCTTCCAGGATAATACTCTTCCCGGCTATGCTTTTAACACAGGGAAGTATCATCCCCTTTCAAGAATAGCAAACGAAGCAAAAGAAATATTTCAAAGCATGAATTTTCAGATACTTGAAGGGCCTGAAATCGAGACTGATTACTACAATTTTGAAGCTCTTAATTTTCCCCCACACCACCCGGCTAGAGACATGCAGAACTCTTTTCATTTTGCCGACGGCAGACTATTGAGAACCCATACTTCTCCTGTACAGATCAGGACGATGGAAAGACAGAAACCTCCTTTAAGGATGATTTCCATAGGGAAATGCTACAGGAGCGACCCCATAGATGCGACCCATACTCCTATGTTCCATCAACTCGAGTTCCTGATGATTGATACGGATATCAACTTCGGAGATTTGAAAGGCATTTTAAAGATCTTTTTCAGCAGGCTTTTCGAAAAAGAAGTAACTATCCGTTTTAATCCAAGTTATTTCCCATTCACTGAACCCAGTGTAGAAGTTTCTTTCTCCTGCTTTGTCTGCGGAGGGAAAGGCTGCGGTGTCTGCAAGAAGTCCGGCTGGATAGAGCTGGGAGGCGCCGGTATGGTTGATCCTAATGTTTTCAAATCCGTGGGCTATGATTCCGAAAAATGGACCGGCTTCGCTTTCGGAGGCGGGATTGAGCGTATGGCCATGCTCAAATACGGCATTAACGATATCAGATTATTTACAGAGAACGATAAAAGGTTCCTAAATCAATTCTAAGCGCGTTGCAAATGACAAACAGAGGACAGAATAACAAAAATGAAAGTTACTTATAACTGGCTGAAAGACTACATAAAGCTTCCTTTGTCCCCCGAACAACTCGGAGAGAAATTTAGTTCCCTTGGTATTGCCGTAGAAACCGTGACTCCTGTGGGGTTTGACATTTCTGGCGTAGTAGTCGGTCAAATAGAAAAGATAGAAAAACATCCAAACGCAGACAAACTCGTCTATTGCTCCGTAAATACCGGAAGCGGAACTAAAAATATCGTATGCGGCGCAACGAACATGAAAGAAAGAGACAAGGTTCCTGTAGCACTGGATGGGGCGTTTTTGCCCGGTGATTTCAAAATATCCGACAGAAAAGTGCGAGAGATTCTTTCGGAAGGTATGATGTGTTCCGGTAAAGAGCTTGGAATACTGGAGGATGCCGGCGGTCTGTTAATCTTACCTGAGGATGCGCCTCTCGGAAAGGACATTGTCGAGTATCTGCAGTTAAAAGACTGGGTTTACGAATTAGAGATACTCCCAAACAGGCCTGATTATCTGGGTACAATCGGAGTTGCCAGGATGCTTTCGGCGGCGCTTAAACTCCCATTGACACTACCAAAGATTGATTTACTTGAAGCCCCAAAGGAAACAGCTGCTTCTGCAGTTATGGTTACAATAAAAGATGCGACACTTTGTCCGAGATATACTGCACGGGTAATAAAAGGAGTCAGACCGGGAGAGGCTCCGCTCTGGATGAAAATAAGACTTGCAAGGTCGGGGATAAGACCGATAAGCAATATTGTCGATATCACTAATTATGTTTTGTTGGAAGCCGGACATCCTCTCCATGCCTTTGATCTTAAACTGCTCTCCGGCGGCGAAATAATAGTCAGGCGTGCGGCCGTCGGCGAAGAGCTAACAACCTTGGACGGCGTTAAAAGGAAAATGGCAGCCGAAAATCTTGTAATTGCCGATGCAGACAGGGCAGTTGCGCTTGCAGGGATAATGGGCGGGAAAACAGCGGAAATTACTTCGGTTACTACAGATATCCTTCTTGAAAGCGCTTACTTTGATCCCGTAAATATTAGAAAAACTTCAAAGGCCCTGAACATTTCCACTGAGGCTTCTTTTAGA
>JBAXDA010000252.1:0-3016 GCA_037141215.1 Candidatus Firestoneibacteriota bacterium
TACGCAGATTTCTAAAAGCGATTACACAGATTAAAGATTATTGATGACACCGATAGGGAGGTTAACGGCAGATCTCCGCGAAGCTGCAGCCAAAACAATTTTTCTCTTCGGTTTTGGGGAACTTTCCATCTCTGAGAGAGGAAACCGCCTGAACCGCCTTGGCTACGGCCTCTTCAATAAGGGGTTCAACTTCTTTGTCTAGAATCTTAAGCTTGCCGGCAGTCAGATCATAAATCCCCAGCTTGAGGTCTTTTATTCCGGGATCAGAAACTTTCAGCATTTTCGCGTAAAGCGGGAGCTGAAGACTTTCAAGTTTTACGGCGCCAGCAAGAGAACTCCCTGCGCGGCTGCCGGTCTTGTAATCAATTATAAGCGTCGAAATCTTTCCTGAATCAATCCTGTCAACGCGGCCTTTAAGCTTGAGCTTACCTTTAACCACTTCCGCGGAGAGTTTTTTCTCAACCCATTTTATCTCCGGAAACTCAAGATAGAGAGTTTCCTCCTGCCTGCTAATCTTCTCTATAACCCGCAGAGCTTTTTCCCTGACATAATCCTTCCAAAAATCCGTCAGTCTTCTTTCTTCCATTGCCGCGGCAAGGGCTTTGTTCAAACCCTCCTTCAAACTGCCCGGAGTTTTCCTTCCCGGAGAGAAGAGGCTCTGCATAATATCGTGCATTACCGAGCCGTAAACCGCGTTGTCCATTTCGTAGCCCGGTTCTTCCAGCGGTTCAACACCGGCAATATTCTCAAGATAAAAACGGTAGGGACATTTAAGGTATCTGTCCAGGAGCGTCACGCTCAGGGACTGCTCCGGGCCGAATTTTTTATTTATCAGTTTCAGGCAGGCTCCCCCCGCTTCAAGGACCGGACCCGCTTCACCGGATTTTTTGGCCTGTTTTTTTGCAAGGCCGGACTGCTTCTGCTCTTCTTCAATATTCAGGGCTGAGGTTCCGATGTCAAAATGAGACCGGACTTTTACAGCGTCCTCAGGGATAAAGTTTGAAGGAAGGAAAATCCGGTCCCGGTCCTGCGAGGGATAGGAAAGCAGGGTGGCTTTTTCTGCTTCTTCAAAAAGACGGAAAAAATGCAGGCGCTGAAGCTCTATTCTTTTCTCAAAAGTAACCAGACCGAGTTCCTTTCTTATCCTGTCCGGGAGTATCATCTCCTGTTTCGGCCTGACAGGGTATTCGCCGTCGTTCAGCCCTCCAAAAAAAACATACTTGGAATACAGCCCGCGGGTTTCCAGAATACCGAAAACCCTTACCCCGGAATCCGGACCGTCCTTTATAGCGGATGAACCGGAGAGCAGTCCTATAAAAATACGGCAGAGCGACGGAAAATCGGTTTTTCTGCCGCTGAAAGGCTCCGTGTACTCCTTTAGCGCTTCCAGCACGGAAGCCACTCCCTCCCCGGTGAATCTGTCTGCGGGAGAGTACTTAAGATATTCTAAAAGTCCCCGGAGGTATTTTACAAATTCCGGGAGCGTCAGCTCCGCTTCTTTTTTCAGCGCGAAAGAAATGAACCCGTTTACTTCTCTGCTTAGAAGTTCCAGCCCCTCTCTGTTGCTTTCATAAAAGCCAGCCAGCGTGAAATCGTTCTTAAGCCTTTCTTTTATATCCGCCCACTCCGCGCTTCCCGCTATTATTCCGGCATTCCGGGAAGCAGAAGAGACCAGGCGCTTTGACTCTCCTGAAAAACAGCCAAAAACAGGGGAGGAAACTATACCTGCCGTTTTTCTCCTCGGGAAATCTTCAAGTATGCATTCAAGCAGTTCCGTGAGCGGGACTGCCTGCGTCTGCGCTCCGAGGCCGCGCTCAACCGAGGCGCAATAAGGTATTCTGAATTTTTTGAAGATCCTTTCCACATAAGGAAGGTAATTATACATGGACGGGAAGGTGACGGTCAGTTCGGAATAGGCGGCTGCTTTGGAAGCTTCAAGATGTTTTATCGAACGGGCAATGCCTGAAACTTCGTCTTCAACCGACAGGGCTACCGCGACTTTCACGCCGCTCTTTATCCGCGGCGGGGTTTCAAAGCCTCTCTCCGCCCGAGACACCTCTTTTTGCCTGAGCAGAAACTCCAGAAAATCATTCCCCGAATTTCTCAGAGCGGGAATCCCTGGGGCCGAATATACTCCGGCGAGAACTTCCTTTGTATTTTCTATCAGGGCGCTGAACAGTTCCTCCTGAGCCTTCGGCAGGTCATAGAAACCGTCAAGCACAACTTTTTTGAAAGGGAAACCCTTCATTCTTACGGCTTCCGCCGCCAAGAGCACCTTGTCGATATTGTCGCACGCATTCTTTGCCTTAAGGGAGTTTTCATAGGCGGCAAGCAGGTCAACAGCCGCAAGCGCCCTTTCCCTGACGCTCTCAAAACCTGCAAGCCCGCTGCTTATCTTTTCCCTGAGCCCTGCCAGGTTTTTATGGAGAAGACTGAATTTCATATCGCCGATAAAATCGGAAAGAATGGAGAGAGTGCCGGCGGTTGTTCCAAAAAGTTTTTTAAGTTTTTCGTCCGAAAGGACCAGGTCAAGAATAAGCAGGGAGCGGTAATCTTCGTTTATGAACCGCCTGTCGGAGCCGGCGCGCTTAAGAAGGAAATCCGAGAGGCCGGTAGGATTGAAAGATCTTGTTACCGCATTAGGGTAAGCGGTTTTTACGGAAACGGCCTTGCGTTCCGTCGGAGAGACATAACAGACCTCCCCTTTTCCCGCTTCTTTGAGCAGAACACCTGCGGGTTCGTGGTCTTTTGAGATAATGAAGGGGAAGGTGAAGATTTTAAGCATTACTAAACCTCTTTGGGAAATATCCTCTACTGCTGACTGCCTGATATTTCCCATGATTACACGGATTAGACAAATAGATTACACAGATTAAAGCCCGGGTAGCCGCAGGCTTCAGCCTGCGCCGCAGAAAAACGCAACCTGCACCCCTACGGGTGTCGCTAAAATGTTTGAAACACGATTACACGGATTAGACAAATAGATTACACAGATTAAAGCCCGGGTAGCCGCAGG
>JBAXDA010000253.1:0-3008 GCA_037141215.1 Candidatus Firestoneibacteriota bacterium
CTGCTGTTTCCCCGCAACCAGCCCCGCCAGCAGGTCCAGCCCGTAAGCCGAGAGCGTTATCATGCTAAAGGCAAAAAATCCGAGCCACCGTGAAGGATTCCTGAAACCGTTTATTACAGGGATGTTGTAAAGGAGCTTGTACAGAGGCGTGAAACCTCCAAATGACATCAGCAGTATAAATCCCGAAAGCAGAGCAAAGAAGAGCACGGCTTTTTCTCTGAACCTGAAATAAAGCGCCGTAAGCACCAGCAGTACCGGCACTATACCGAAAGCGGTCGTAGATTGCCAGAAGGGGCTATGCCCCCAGTAAGTCGGAGGAATAAGCCCGAAAAACCTTGGATAAATATAGATTATGACTTCCGTGGGATGGAAAGACCAGGAGGTGAAGAATTCGTAGGTAACTCCCGCCCTAAAAGTATTTCCGATGAAAGAATAGGACTGGAGCAGCTGTACCGCCGAGATTAAAGGGGCGACCAAAACCGCAAGCGCAAAATACAGTATGAATTTCATTGAGGCTTTTTCAGCAACAAGTTTATAAAGCAGGTAAAAGGCCATGCAGATAACGGTATACATCAAGAGCTGATAGACGCCGAGGAACGACTGCAGTCCCAGCACGCAGCCGGAAAGCACAAAGTACAGGAGTTTTTTCGTCTTGAAACCCTTCTCAAAGAAATAGAAGATAGCAGGCAGGAGCGCGGTGCAATCAATGTTGTAGTTATGGCCGCCATTAGTGAGGGTTACTATGTCTCCGCAGTGCATAAAAAAGATGCCGCCCAGCAAAGCGGCCATTCTTGAAAGCCCGAGTTCCGAAAGAAAAAGATACATAAAAAACCCGGCCAAAAACAGCGCAATGCAGAAATCCAGCTGGGAGATCTGCTTCATATTCAAGCCCGCAAGATGATAGGCCAGAAAAAGAGGATGCAGAGTAACATTGGCGTTCATAGAAGCAAGGTGAGGCATGCCGCCGAATATGTAGGGGTTCCAGAAAGGCAGTTCAAACCTGTTCCTTACAGAATCCACCATAAAATCCGTGCCCGGATCACCCGTAAGCACAGAGTCCCCGCGCATGAATCTCAATTCCGGCTGGCTGCCAATCCAGACAAACCAGACTGCCGCAATGGAAAGGAAAAGCAGGAGCGGCATTTTATTTTTTTTGAACCAAACCTTGATGTTTTCCATCATGTGTTCTTCTTCCCCGCCGCATTAAGCAGGCTCCCTGCAAGTATTATCTCTTTCTGTCTGGAATTCAAAGAGACCTTTGCTTTGAAAGAAGTCTTCTTCGTAAGGTTCTTTATAATAATTTCTTCACCGCCTATCCCGGACTTAAACCCGTTTATTTCCAGCAGATCCCCTTCAAAAATATTGTCGTAATCCGCCTCAACAGCAAAGGTAAGCGGCAGTATGCCAAAGTTTATCAGGTTGGCCATGTGGATTCTCGCGAAGGACTTTGCCAGTACCGCCTTAACTCCGAGGTACTTGGGTGCAATTGCCGCGTGCTCACGGCTCGAGCCTTGCCCGTAATTTGCGCCTCCGACAATGAACCCGCCGCCCGCCTCTTTGGCCCTCTCAGGAAAATCCTTGTCAACTTTGCTGAAGACATATTCCGAGATGGCGGGAATGTTTGACCTCAAGGGCAGTATCTTAGCGCCCGCGGGCATAATATCATCGGTGGTTATATTGTCCTTAAGTTTGATAAGCACCTTGCCCGAAACATTCTCCGCGGGTTCTTTGAATTCAGGAAGCGGCTTGATATTAGGGCCGCGGAGCACTTCCACTTTGCCCGGTTCTTTTGAAGGGGCTATTATCAGGGAATCATCTATGTCAATAGAATCCGGAAGTTTTATCTCAGGCATCTTCCCCAATTCCGTGGGGTCAGAGATGACTCCTTTAAGAGCGCTGTAGGCGGCAACTTCCGGGCTTACAAGATAGATTGAGGCGTCAGCCGTACCCGAGCGGCCTTTAAAATTGCGGTTAAAAGTGCGGAGCGTCACACCCGCGGTGCAGGGAGCCTGCCCCATACCAATACAGGGGCCGCACGCCGACTCAAGTATCCTTGCCCCTGATTTAATAATATCCGCCAGGGCCCCGTTCCTTGCAAGCAGTTCCAGCACCTGTCTTGAGCCCGGTGCAACGGCAAAACTGACATCGTCGCTTATCTTTTTCCCTTTCAGTATGTGCCGGACGGCCATCAAATCACGGTAGGATGAATTGGTGCAGCTGCCGACTATTACCTGGTCTACTTTTTTCCCTTTTATTTTAGAGACCGCTTCTATGTTGTCCGGGCTGTGGGGCTGAGCGGCAAGAGGAAGAAGTTTACCCAGTTCAATGATAACCTCCTCGTCATAATCCGCTCCTTTATCGGCCTGCAGTTCTATCCAATCCTTCTCCCTTTTTTCCAGTTTAAGAAATGCCCTCGTAATCTCATCAGAAGGGAATATTGAACTTGTAGCGCCGAGTTCCGCGCCCATATTGCAGATAGTCGCCCTGTCGGGAACCTCAAGGGAGAGGACCCCTTCACCCGAGTATTCAAATACCTTGCCTACTCCCCCCTTTACCGTCAGGCGCCTTAGAACTTCCAGTATTATGTCCTTGGCAGAAACCCAGTCTTTAAGCCTGCCTCTTAATTCGACTTTTACGACTTTGGGCATGGAAAGATTGAACGGCTCTCCTGCCATGGCAAGCGCCACATCCAAGCCTCCCGCCCCTATAGAAAGCATTCCCGCTCCGCCGGAAGTCGGCGTATGCGAATCGGAACCCAGCAGGGTCTTCCCCGGTGCCGAGAACCTCTCTGTATGGAGTTGGTGGCAGATGCCGTTGCCGGGTTTTGAAAAATAGATGCCATATTTCGCGGCAAAACTTTGCAGAAACAGGTGATCGTCGAAATTCTCAAAACCCTCCTGCAAAGTGTTGTGGTCAACATAAGAGATCGAGAGCTCGGTCTTTACTTTTGGCACTTTCATAGCTTCAAACTGCAGATAAGCAAGCGTCCCTGTAGCGTCCTGGGTAAG
>JBAXDA010000254.1:0-2990 GCA_037141215.1 Candidatus Firestoneibacteriota bacterium
GAGCGGGTATAAGACGATAATGATAAATTATAATCCTGAAACCGTAAGCACTGATTACGACACCTCGGACAGGCTGTATTTTGAGCCTCTTACATTTGAGGATGTTATGCATGTAATGAAAAGAGAGAAACCCGACGGCGTAATTGTCCAGTTTGGAGGGCAGACGCCTTTGAAACTTGCAGTCCCTCTCTGGAGAGAAAAAGTCAAGATAATAGGAACAACACCGGAGAGCATAAATATCGCGGAAGACAGGAAACTTTTTGGCAAATTGCTTAATAAACTTAAGATACCGCAGCCTGAGAACGGAACGGCAAGGTCATTAAAAGAGGCTTATAGAGAAGCGAGAAAAATAGGTTACCCTGTGCTGGTAAGGCCTTCTTATGTGCTGGGTGGCCGGGCTATGGAGATAGTTTATGATGAGAGCCAAATGGAGAGCTTTGCTCTGACGGCTCTTTCCGTTTCCGGTGAACATCCTGTTCTCATTGATAAATTTCTTGACGACGCGGAAGAGGTGGATGTTGATGCGGTTTCTGATGGTAAGCAGACTATAATTTGCGGAATAATGGAGCACATTGAAGAGGCTGGAATTCATTCCGGAGATTCTGCCTGCGTAATCCCGCCTTTTTCTCTTGGTAAAAACCAGATAGAGACAATTAAGCAATATACCTATTCTCTTGCAAAAGAACTTAAAGTAAAAGGACTGATGAATATCCAGTATGCAATCAAGGATGATACGGTTTATGTACTGGAAGTTAATCCAAGAGCTTCTCGCACGATTCCCTTTGTAAGCAAAGCGACCGGCATTCCCTGGGCTAAAGTAGCTGCAAGAGTTATGTCAGGTAAAACCTTAAAGCAGCTTGGCATAATAAAAGAAATTGAACTTGAACACATTTGTGTAAAAGAATCTGTCTTTCCTTTTATTAAGTTTCCCGGAGTTGACTCGGTGCTTGGGCCGGAGATGAAATCGACAGGTGAGGTAATGGGCATTGACACCGATTTCGGAAGGGCTTTTGCTAAGTCGCAGATTGCCGCCGGCGGGACTCTGCCGTCAAAAGGGGCTGTATTTCTCAGCGTGATAAACAAGTATAAAAGAGATATAATATTTGTAGCGAAAAAACATTCCGACTTGGGGTTCAAACTAGTCGCCACTAAAGGAACTTCTGATACCTTAAAGAAGAACGGGCTGGAAGTGAAGGAAGTGAATAAAGTGAATGAAGGCCGACCAAATATAGTTGATCTGATTAAAAACAAGGAAATTAATCTGATAATCAACACTCCTTCCGGAAAAGGTCCTAAGAATGACGGCTATCTTATAAGAAGAGCGGCGATTGTACAAGGTATCCCCTGCATTACTACTATTCCCGGAGCGCAAGCGGCAGTAAACGGCATTGAAGCCTCAATAAAGAAAGAACTGGGCGTAAAAGCTTTACAGGAATATCACAAGAAGAAGTAGCTTCTGTAAATAACTGTTCAAGGAATTAGATGGATAGACCGAAGACTTTAGTGTCCCACCTCGAGGAGCTCCGTAAAAGGCTTCTTATCATAATAATTGTTTTTATTTCCATTACCGCCTCCCTGCTATTTTTCCCTTCTTTTTTTGATTCTTTTTCAGCGAGAATGTTCAAATGGCTATATTCGTACTTTTTGCCGATTATAAAGAGTTCCGCGATACAGGTCTCTTCCGGACCGGTATTTATTGATCCGCTGGAGCCTATGCTGGTCAATTTAAAGCTTGCCTCCTTTGTGGCAGGAATAATTACTGTCCCTGTGCTTGTATCTCAGATATTTGCTTTTGTTGCTCCGGCCATGACCAGCAGAAGAGACAGACTTGTTTTGGGTGGCCTGCTTTTTGGCTCAATTGCGTTATTTGCTGCAGGACTTACCTTGTCATTCTTTCTGCTGGTACCCGTAACCTTCTCAATACTTATGACTTACGGAATATCCATGGGACTGGTCCCGATGTTAACGGCAGGAAAGTTCTTCAGCCTGGCTTTCTGGATGGTGTTTATTTTTGCTCTTCCCTTTGAACTTCCTTTAGTTATGTGGTTCCTATCCTACCTGGGCGTTATCTCTCCTGAAAGAATGAAGAAGGCCAGAAAGGTTATGTGGGTGGGTATTTCAATTTTCTCGGCTATTATAACTCCGGACCCGACGCCTTTCTCTATGCTTGTTTTGACAGTAAGCTTGATTTTACTTTATGAATTAGGGATAATAATCGCAGTAATGTTTAAAAAGAAGACCGCTAAAATCAAAAAGTCAAAAAAACATAACGGAAAAAGAGAGGCTAAATGACGATTGAGGTAAAATTCCTTGGAGCAGCCAGGACGGTAACGGGTTCAAAATATCTTATTTCAAATGATAGCACAAAGATTCTTGTTGATTGCGGCATGTTTCAAGGGCCAAAAGAACTCACAGAGCTGAATTATGAGGTTTTTGGATTTGAACCCTCAGAACTTAACTATGTTGTCCTTACCCACGCACATATCGACCACAGCGGATTAGTTCCCCGCCTTATCAGGAAAGGTTTCCGCGGAAAGATACTGACAACTAAAGCAACTATGGATCTTTGCAAAATAATGTTCATTGACGTGGCGCATATAGAGAGCATTGAGCTTGAATGGCGGAACAGGAAAAGAGTAAGAGCGGGGAAAGAACCTCTTGAGCCGGTCTACACGGTCTCTGATGCGGAAGAAGCTATGAAATATTTTGAGGTAAAAGAATACAACCGCTTTTTTGAAGCCGGAGGGTTTAAGATAAGATTTGTGGACGCAGGACACATCCTTGGTTCGGCAATTGTAGAGTTGAACTATAAGGACAAGAAAAAGAATAAAAAACTGGTATTCTCCGGAGACATAGGCAATGAAAGCCAGAAAATATTAAACGACCCTGCCAAGCTAAAAGAAGCGGATTATCTTTTTGTAGAATCAACCTATGGAGACCGGCTTCATAAGACCAGAAAAGAAACCATAAATGAATTAATAGGCATAATA
>JBAXDA010000255.1:0-2988 GCA_037141215.1 Candidatus Firestoneibacteriota bacterium
ATTTCCTCTGGCTCCCTGTATCTCAATAATTTCGTTATGCTGCTTATCGGCAAGGCCCTGCAGGCGGCCTCCGGTATAAATCTGAAGATAACCGACCCTTGCGAATATGGCCAGCGCAAACGCGGCGAAAATCCACCCTATGACAAGTATCCTGGTTTTAATATTCCTCTTCCTTTTACCCTTCTGTCTGACCCCTCGGGTCTTCCTAAAATATGCTAAAGATAAAACCGGCTGTTTTTGCCGCGCCGCTCTTAAAAGCAGCAAAGATTCCTGCGCCTTCCTCTTTTTTCTGAGGCACTGTTATTGTCTCGTATTTATCCGGGATGATCATATTTAGGTCATTTCTTGCCATAACCTCTATTCTTTCGGCGGACTTAAGAGCGGAGATCTCTACCTGGAGAACCCGGCCTGTATTCAGCAGTTCTATTTTTCTGGACTTAAGCGCAGTAATCTCATACCCGGTCTTCACACACTCGTTATTAATCCAGATAAAGCAGAGCAGGACCGCCGCTATGGGAAGGATTATTCTGGCCTTCATATTCTCTCCGCCACCCTTAATTTGCTGCTTCTGCTCCTGGGGTTTACCGCTGTTTCCGCTTCACCGGGTATTAGGGGCTTCTTTGTAAGCAGCTTGTAAACCGGGGCTTCCTGCTTTGCTGCTGCTACAAAATTTTTCTTGACTATCCTGTCTTCCAACGAGTGGAAGGAAATGACGCAGAGTTTCGCGCCCGGAGTCAAAAGTCCCGGCATTTTCTCTAAGGCTTTTGAAAGTCCCGTAAGTTCGTCATTAACGGCTATACGCAGGGCCTGAAAAGTCCTGGTTGCCGGGTGGATTCTGCCGTGCCTGCAATTGGGCGGAACCGAAAGGCGCACGAGCTCAGCAAGCTCTGTGGTGGTCTCTATTCTTTTCCTTTCTCTGGACTGCGCTATATTCCTCGCAATGCGGCGCGAAAATCTTTCCTCTCCGTACTTGAAAATTATGTCCGCAAGTTCTGTTTCGTTAAGCTCGTTCACTATCGCTTCCGCGGTGAGCCGGCCCTCGCGGTCCATGCGCATATCAAGAGGGGCTTCGTGTAAAAAAGAAAACCCCCTTTCGGGGGAATCTAATTCAAGGGACGAAACGCCCAGGTCAAACACCGCGCCGTCCACCCCTGCAACTCCGAGTGAAGCAAGCACGCTCTCAATATTCCTGTAATTCTCTTTGACTATCGTCACTCTCTCCTTGAACTCCCGGAGATTTTTCTCGGCAAGGCCGAGGATTTCGGAATCGCAGTCTATGCCTATCACTTTTACTTCACTGTTGCTTTCAAGGATCTTTCTGGTATGCCCGCCGGCGCCGAGGGTCGCATCAACAATTATTTTCGGATTGCCCGCGAGCACAAACCCCGCCGTCTCGTTTAAGAGGACCGGGACATGCGTCATTTCATTATTCCTAGGTCATGCAGCTTCTGCGCGACATCGCTGAAGGACTGTCCTCCGTGGTTCTTGTTGTAACCTTCCCATTTTTCTTTTGACCAGATCTCTATTACACCCGAGCCGCCGACAATCATCACTTCTTTTATAATCTGTACTTCTTGTCTCAATTCTCCCGGAATAAAAAGCCTTCCCTGTTTGTCTATCGCCGATTCGGTGGCGTTTGAAAAGAAGGCTCTTTTTAGGAATCTTGTTTTATCGTCGGAATCAGGAAGTAATTTTAATTTTTCGGCGAAACCTTTCCACTCCGTACTGGGATATACATTAAGACAATCGTCAAAACCACGCGTTATGACAAATTTGTCTATGTATTTTTGGTCCAGTTCCGAGCGGAATTGAGCCGGAAGAATCACACGACCCTTTTTATCTATGGAATGGTGATATTTGCCTAGAAACATATCCCTTTTCCTCCCTTTTGCTCCACTTCCTACCACTAAAGTATATAAAATACCATTCTCATTGTCAAGTATTTTATTGATATATTTTAGGTTTTCTGATATAAATTGCCATGAGAAGAAAACTGCTTGCAACTGGGAAACTGATCAAATTCTATGCCTCAGAAAACAAGGACTTGGTGCTTCACCCCGGAGCTGCTGTGATTGTCCCCATATTGCCTGACGGGCGTATTTTAATGGTGAAACAAAGAAGATTTGCCATTCAGAAATGGTCCTGGGAAGTACCGGCAGGAACTTTAGAAGACAAAGAAAAACCTCTTAATTGCGCTAAAAGAGAGTTAGAGGAAGAGACTGGGTACAAGGCTGGGAAAATAAGGAAAATTCTTGATTTCTATTCATCTCCAGGATTTTTGCACGAGAGGATGCACATTTACCTCGCAACTTCACTCCACAAAGGGGCCCAAAATCTGGACGAAGATGAAGAAATTAGGGTATATCCGCTTAAAATGAGTGAAATACTGGGATTAATCCGCAAAAACAGAGTGTATGACGCTAAGACAATTGCCGCCATTCTCTTCTATCGCGAATTCCTTGAAAACCGCAAGCACCTCTGATTATCTGTAACTTTAGCCTAAAATTGGTAAGGGACTGCGACCTTTCGGAAGCAGTCCCTAATCTTTTCAGCAGGTACATAAGCCGAATTCTGTTTTAATGGCTATTTCTCTTTTAGCGCTGATCGCTCAACGCTTAAGGCGACCTACCCGAGGGCAAAGCGGCCCGCTTTAGCGCCCTCCTATTTGGTCTTGCTCCGGATGGGGTTTACCGTGCCCCGGCTGTTGCCAGCCGGGCGGTGGTCTCTTACACCGCCTTTTCACCCTTACCTCGCCGCCGATTACTCGGTGGCGGGCGGTTTGTTTTCTGCGGCACTTTCCTTAAAGCAGCCATTACAGCCGCCCCACCTCGCGTTACGAGGCATCCCGGCCTTGTGGAGTTCGGACTTTCCTCCCCTCCGCCTAAGGCGGAGAAGCAGCCAATCGTCCTGCTGACAAATAGAATAAATATACACCTTAAACTATTTGTCGTGCTGGAAGCCGATGTGGCTTCCAGTGCTGACAAACAG
>JBAXDA010000256.1:0-2962 GCA_037141215.1 Candidatus Firestoneibacteriota bacterium
TAAACCCGTCAATTCTTCCGATGATGATATTTGATTACACCGATAACAACTTAAACCCGTCAATCCCTCCGATGAGGAGATTTGATTGCACCGATAACACCTAAACCCGTCAATTCTTCCGATGATGATATTTGATTACACCGATAACAACTTAAATACGGTAACTCTCCCACAAAGACTCTGCTAATGGGGATATTTCAAGCTTCAGGTTTTTCTCCGTTCTCTGCCTTACTGCTTCCCTCTTCAGGGTTTTCCGGTTCTTTGTATTTTGCTATCCTTACCATCGCCGCTCTTATCGTCAGGCCTTTGAAAGAGTACCCGGTACGGAGTTCCTCTTTTATGATACCTTCCTCTTTCTCGTCGGTCGTCTCAACCATTCCGACAGCTTCGTGTTTTAGGGGGTCAAATTTCACTCCCAGCGTCTTTTCTTTTACCAACCCCTCTTTGCCGAGAGTTTCCATCAAATTCCCCTGTATCATTTTTATGCCGTTCAGGAAATTAGCGTCAATACCTTCCGGAGCCGCTTTAAGAGCCATCTCAAAATTGTCAAGCGCAGGCAGAAGCTCGCTCAAAAGGCCCACAGAGGCGTATTTTATGAAATCTTCCTTCTCCTTGAGCTGGCGTTTTCTGGTATTATCAAATTCAGCGACTGAGCGGAGATATTTATCCTTGTATTCCACTGCTTCCTGTTTGTATTTCTCAAGTTCAGAGACCGGAGGAACCGCTTCAGCAGGTTTAGCTTCCGCCGGCGCCTCTTTTTTTGGTTCTTCTTTATGTCCTTTATGTTCCTTGTGCATAATGCCACCCCGTTATTTTCTGTTTTTCTGGTTTTATTTTTTTAATTTCATATTTTTATGTTTTTAATATTGAAAGTCCTCTCGTTTTCTCCCGTAATTGTTATCTCTATATATACACTATTTTCCGGCAATAATTCCTTTATTTTATCGGCCCATTCCACGACCGAAACCCCGCTGCCGTAGAAATATTCTTCGTAGCCGAGTTTTTCCAGATCGCGCGCGTTCTTTAGCCTGTAACAATCAAAGTGATAGAGCGGAATTTTACCGCCGTAAACATTTATTAAAGTAAAAGTCGGACTCTTTGCTTCAACAAGGGCTCCGAGCGCTTTCGCTATCCCTTTTGTCAGATAGGTTTTTCCGGCGCCGAGATCTCCCTCAAGAGCAACAACCGCTCCCTGTTTCAGAAGTTTCCCTATTTTCTCCCCAAGGGCAATAGTCTCTGAAACGCCTGAAGTTTTAAACAAAGGCATCGTAGCCTCCGGGCTTCAGGCATAAAAGCTTGCCCCGGTTATCGGCAATGAAAACGCCTTTTCTTCTTCCCGTGACCCTGCCGATAACGGATAATTTCAGCGATTTCTCTGCCAATTTTTCCACACGGCGGAGATTTCCGGGGCTGACCGTAAAAAGCAGTTCGTAATCTTCGCCGCCGTTCAAAGCCAGAGATAAAGGCTTCAGCCCCCTTTTACGAGCCGCAGTCAGAGCCCTTTTTGAGAGAGGTATATATTCTTCAAATAGCAGAGCTCCGGTTCCGCTTTCTTTGGCAAGGTGCAGAAGTTCGCTTGAAAGGCCGTCGCTTATGTCTATCATGCAGTTCGCCAGTTTTTTTTCGGAGAGCCTGCCGGCAAACTTTCCGCAAAGCTCCGGGATGTATGCTTCATTGTTACAAAATGCGGCCGCGCCGTTCCCCAGCACGCCGGTAACGAGAATATAATCGCCGGGTTTTGCTCCGCTTCGCAGAATCTGCCTGCCTCGGGATACTTCTCCGATAACGGTTACATTAAGGGTGAGCTTGGCCGCCCTCACGGTATCCCCACCCACTATTTTCACTCCGTGTTTTTTTGCTTCCCGGAGCAAACCGGCGTGCAGTAGCAGGGCGTTTTTTTCGAAATTCAAGCGCGGCAGCCCGCAGGAGACAACGGCATATTTTGCTTTCCCGCCGCAAGCGTAAATGTCGCTGACACTAACAGCCATTGCTTTTCTGCCTATCTCTTTTAGTCCCTGAGAAACCCTGAAATGCACGCCGTCAACCAGCATATCCGCCGTCACCAGCAGGTCTTTGCCTTTTGCCGGACGAAGCACGGCGCAATCGTCTCCGATGCCTTTTATTATTCCCGCTCCCCCTGCCGGAGAAACCAGACGAATCCTGTTTATTACGGAAAATTCACCCACTTTAAGGCTCCTCAAAACCGGCAACGAATATGATATTTTAACATTTATATCTGCTTTTTTAAATCGGAAAACACCTGCTTATTGGCGGGCGCTCAGGATTTTAGCAGGCTGTTGAAAATACCCATACGGGTACTATAGCCTATAAAACTGCTCAGGGATTTAGCAATACATACCCTGCTCGGTTTTCGCATATATTATACGCAAAAACCGTCCCTGAGGAGTTTAATGATGCACCTTAAAGCAAACTGTATTTATATACACCTTAAACAGTTTGTAATACTTGAAGTCCTAAAGGATTTCAGGCACGTAAGGAATAGTTCATTCGTGCCTTTAACCTATGTGGCATCAAGCATAAACAGCCTGCTATTCCCGCGACTAACAACTGTCCCGGCACTATAGCCCACAATTTGCATACAAAACTCTGAGTTATATTCCAGAGTTTTGTAAAATTGTGGGATAGAGTACGATTTCTCGGCTTGAAAAAGTCCAAAATTGGACTTTTTCAACAACCTGTTATATTAAGGATTGCGGAAGGTATCTTTTCAATAAGATCGGAAGCGATAAGCCCGTGTTCGCCTTTTTCGTCCCGCGCAAGATCGCCGGCAAGCCCGTGAATATAAACACCAAGCAGGGCGGCGTTCAAAGGTTCCAGCCCCTGCGCTATAAAGGACGCTATTATCCCTCTCAGGACATCCCCCGTTCCAGCGGTAGCCATACCGCAATTTACCGTAGGATTAATATAAACCGACAGATCAGGAGAAGCGACAATAGTCCGC
>JBAXDA010000257.1:0-2952 GCA_037141215.1 Candidatus Firestoneibacteriota bacterium
AAATATTATGGCAGAGCGCTTTAGGAGCGTCATGGGAGCTTCTTTCCGCGAATCATTCCCAGCTTTTCTTTAAACGCAATGATTGCATCCGCTATAGCGGCTGCGTATCTTTCCTTAAACTCTTTCTGTTTTAGCTTTTCTTCGTCAGCCTGATTTGAAATGAACCCAAGCTCGAGGAGCACGGAGGGCATTTTCATCCCCGTTAACACCAGAAAATTTGCCTGCCTTATTCCGCGGTTCCTCAGGTTGTAGGCTTTCTCCTGCCCCTTATTAAGGGCTTCATCGGCTTTACTTTGGATAAGGTCGCAGAGCTCGGCGCTTTCTTTTAGAAATTCATTCTGCGCGAGGTCCCAGAGTATAAACATAGGATTATTTTTATCTTCTTTTGCTCTGCCAAACTGCTCATTCTCGCGTTTGGCGACTTCACCCGCTTCCGAATCGGCGTTTGAGTCATAATAGTAGACCTCAAAACCGCTGTCTCTTCTGGCCTGGCTCGAATTTACATGGAAGCTTATAAAAAAGTCCCCGTCAGCCTGGTTCGCGATCATAACGCGGTCAAGCAGCGTGACAAATTTATCTTCGGACCTGGTCAATAACGCCTTAACCCCGCAATCAGGGCGATCTTCTATTATTTTCTGCACAAGCAGGACCATCTCTAGAGCGTAGTCCTTTTCTCTTCCTCCCGAGACGCTGACTGCACCGCCGTCATAACCGCCGTGCCCGGCATCAAGCACGACTTTGTAAGTCTTGTTATTAACAGCGCCGCTCTGAGCCAGAAGTAAACCCGGCAGCAGCAGGAATAGAAATATCTTCTTAATTACTTCCATAGGTTTTTATCCGTTATGATAGTTTGGTTTCTGTCCGGCCCTACGGAGAACATAGAAATGTTAACCCCTGAAAGCCCGGTAAGCGCCTCTAGATATCTTTTGGTATTGTCCGGAAGCTCCGAATATTTTTTTACGCCGCAGATATCCTCAGTCCAACCCTTGAAAGCTTTATAGACAGGGGTGCTTTCGCGGAGGGCTTTAAGGTCAGCCGGGAATTCTGTCATCTTTTTCCCTTTATATTTATAGGCAACGCAGATTTGTATCTCTTTCAGCCCGCTTAACACATCAAGTTTGGTTACGGCAAAGGAGTGAAAGCCGTTTACCGCGTTGGCATGTTTAAGCACTACCATATCCAGCCAGCCGCACCTTCTGGGCCTGCCCGTCGTTGCGCCAAATTCGTTGCCGCGCCCTCTCAATTCATCGTTAAGCTCAACCGGCAGTTCTGTGGGGAAAGGGCCTTCTCCAACTCTGGTAGTGTAGGCTTTGGTCACCCCGATTACCTTGTTTACTCTTGACGGAGAAAATCCGGCTCCTGTGCAGGCTCCTCCGGCCGTGGAATTTGAAGAAGTCACATAAGGATAGGTTCCGAAATCAACATCAAGCATAGTACCCTGCGCTCCTTCAAAAAGCACTTTTTTCCCGTTCTTAGCTGCCTGTTCGAGCATCACATAAGTGTTTTTTATAAAATGTCTAAGTTTTTCCCCGCAGGCAAGATATTCGGACATTATTTTTTCAAAAGAGAAGGTTTTTTCTTTGTAATAATTTTTTACAAGATAGTTTTTCAGCTCCAGATTGGCTTTTAATTTTTCTGCAAGTATCTCTTTGTTGAGAAGATCCACCATTCTTATGCCCAGCCGCCCTGCTTTATCCACATAACAGGGCCCGATACCCCTGCTGGTAGTGCCAATTTTTCCTTTTTTCCCGCTTTTCGCTTCGTTAAGCCGGTCCAGTATCTTGTGATAAGGCATAATAACATGCGCTGCTTCGCTGACAAAAAGATTGCCGTTGAGTTTAATCCCAAGACCTTCCACATATTTCATTTCTTCCAGAAGGTAAACCGGATCAATTACCGTGCCGTTGCCTATTATGCATTTTTTTCCGGCGCGCAATATCCCTGAAGGGATAAGATGCAGCACGAATTTTTTATCCGCCAGGACCACGGTATGCCCCGCATTGTTTCCGCCCTGATATCTGACTACAACATCCGCATTATCGGACATAAAATCAATTATTTTTCCTTTGCCCTCATCTCCCCACTGCGCTCCAAGCACTACGAGATTCATAAATTCTCCTTTTCTTCCGGCCTGCGGCCATTATCAGATTTTTTAATATTTTCAATATTCTGTTTTGCCTTCTTATGCAGAGGATCCAGCTTCAAGACTTGCTCCCATTTACTTAAGGCTTCCGCCGGTTTCCCCAGCTTGTAGAGTTTAAGACCCTCAAAATACAGACTCTCTATCTTTTCTTTCTCCGCTGCCGTGAAATGTTTCGCCGGTAGGACTGGATTTGCCGTCTTAGGCCCTTTCTTCTTCTCTTCCGCTGCTGCTTTTGGAGCCGGTTTTTCTTTTTTTACTGATGACGCCGTCTTTTCTCTTTCGGTTTGCAAAAGGAACTCTTTAAACTGAAGATTGAAAGGACAGGCCTCGGTTCCTTTCCGCCATTCTACTGCAGCTCTTGCCTTGTCTCCCTTCCTGAAATATTGCAGGCCTTTCTCATAATATTCCCGGGCTATTTCTCCGCCGTTTTCAGGACCTTCCCTGAATTTTTCCTTCTCCAAACGCTCTTTTAGTTCCAGACTTTTACGGAATCCCGGATCCACTTCCAGAGAGAGAGTCAATTCGGCGGCCGTTCTTGTAATTTCGCTCTTCCCGTAAAACTCCAGCGCTTGAAGGTAATGTTTCCCGGCTATTTCCGTATCAACGGGAGAAACTGCAAGCAAAACCGCCGCAAGAATAGTCTCTATCATATTTTCTTGAGGCCCAGCACCGAATAGATCCTGACTTTGGTGAGTTTGCCCTTGACCTGCGCATCTCCAAGGTCTTTTACGACAACAAGGTCTTTAACCTTGTCATACACGCTCTGGCTGATAATTATATCAACTTTATAATCTTTAGTAATGGATTCA
>JBAXDA010000258.1:0-2939 GCA_037141215.1 Candidatus Firestoneibacteriota bacterium
GAGACTCAAGCCCCTGTTCTGTTGTCGGATAAAATCCGTTATCCGCCTCGTAAGCGTCAAGGCCAAGCTCTATGGTCGCAATATCTGATTTTGCGGCTGCAACTCTGGCCTCTTCCGTTCTCCCGAAGAATCTCGGAGCCAGCGCCGAAGCAAGAATGACTATGATTACAACCACCGTGAGAATCTCTATCAGCGTAAAGCCTTTTTCCTTTTTCAACATGGCAACTCCTTTCTCTCCAGTTTGCCGCAATTCTTCCGCGCGGCTTTGATGCTCTTATTGCTTAAACAATATTTTTCGCTTCAAGACTATTTAACGATTGAACTCAGACCCAGAATAGGCAGAAGTACGGCAATTACCACAAAGCCCACTCCGACCGCCATAAGCAGAATTATCAGGGGCTCCATCAGTATTATAATCCGCCTTGAGGTCATTTCCATTTCCTTCTCATAAAAAGCGGCAATCCTTGTGAGCACATCCTCTAACTTCCCCGTTTCTTCTCCGACCTGGAGCATCTGAACCACAGTTTTAGGGAAGAAATTAAGTTCTTTTATTGAGGCCGAGAGACTGTCTCCGCGCTCAACATTTCTCGCAGCTTCTTTAATATACTTTGAAAGCACCGCGTTCCCTATCGTATCCCCCGTAATGGAAAGGGCCTGAAGCATAGGAACCCCGCTGCCTGCCATTATCCCCATGGAAAAAGAGAAACGGGTAAGGAGGGCTTTCTTAACCGCAATACCGAACAAAGGTATCTTTAGAAGCGCCGCGTCAATTAGTTCCCGGCCCCGCTGCGTGGCCGCGTATCTCACATAAACTATTATTCCGGCAATTATAAGGCCCGCCATTACCCACCAGTAGCCGGTAAAAAAAGAACTTATTTTCATAAGAATTAAAGTCGGTAAAGGCAGGGCCTGTTTCATCTCGGTAAAGAGGTTTACAAAAGTCGGAAGAATCACCGTAAGAATAAAAACCAGCACCGCGCCTCCGACAAAAAGCATTATCAGGGGGTAGATCATCATAGTTGTTATCTTAGACCTGAACTCTTCCTCCCATTCCAGAAGATCGGCGTATTTTCCCATGGTTTTTTCGAACATTCCCGTAACTTCGCCGACCTTTATCAACCCCACCATAAGCGGAGGGAAAATGGCCGGATACTCAGCCAGGCACTCCGAAAAAGGCGTTCCGCCCCTGATCTTCTCTTTTATTTTTTCAACAGTTCTTTTCAATAAAGACTCTTCCATCCCTTCATGCAGAAGGTTTATCGCCTGGTAAAGAGGCACGCCCGCTGCGCACATCGTGGCCAACTGCCTGACAAAAGCGCTCAACTCGCCGAGTTTCACCCCGGGGGTGTAAACTGAGTTTAGTTTAAGGAGAACTCCGTCCAGAATATTCTTAACGGTACTATTCACCTGTTTCATCCTCTTGGGTCACTTTAATGACCTCGTCCAGCGTCGTAAATCCGAGCCTTACCTTTTCATAACCGTCGTCGCGCAGGCTCCGCATACCGAATTCCCTGGCGAGAGTTTTTATGCTGCTGGTAACGGACCGCTCCATAATAAGCTTTTTTAGCTGTTCATTTACGGAGAGGAGTTCGTAGATACCGCTTCTCCCGTAATAACCCGTATTCAGGCATTTCTCGCAGCCGGGTCCCTTCATGAATTTTTCGGTACCTTTAAGTTCAAATCTTATATCCTTGAGATAAACCTTGTCCGGGCTGAAGGGTTTCCCGCAGGAACTGCAGACTACTCTGACAAGCCTTTGAGCCATTATGCCTATCACCGAAGAAGCCACAAGATACGGCTCAATCCCCATGTCTATTAACCTGGTAACGGCTCCGGCCGCGTCATTAGTATGCAAAGTAGCAAAAACAAGATGTCCCGTAAGAGAAGCCCTTATGGCTATCTCTGCGGTTTCCAGGTCTCTGATCTCTCCTATCATTATTACATCGGGATCATGCCTCAGTATGTGCCTCAACCCCCTCGCAAAGGAAAGTCCTATCTTTGAGTTCACCTGAATCTGGTTAATTCCTTCAAGATGATATTCTACGGGTTCTTCAACGGTTATTATTTTTTTGTCGGGAGCGTTTATTGTGGAAAGAGCCGTGTAAAGCGAGGTGGTTTTCCCGCTTCCCGTGGGGCCGGTCACCAGAAAAATGCCGTGCGGTCTGGTGATTATCTTCTCAAATTCTTTAAGGGTGTCAGGGAGCATGCCGAGCTGTTCCAGTCCGAAAAGTATGCTGGCTTTGTCCAGGATCCTCATGACCACCCCTTCGCCGTAAAGGGTGGGTATCACGGAAACTCTGCAGTCAATCTGCCTGCCTCCGGTCTTTATTTCTATTCTGCCGTCCTGTGGAAGGCGTCTTTCCGCGATATTCATCTCGGACATGATCTTGATTCTGGAAACTATCGCGCCGCGGAAGTATTTAAGTTCGGCAGGCATCGGCACATCGCGGAGCACGCCGTCAACACGGAAGCGCACCTTGAGTTCTTTTTCATAGGGTTCAAGATGTATATCGGTGGCTCTTTCTTTAAGCGCTTCCAGGAAGAGCTGATTGACGAACTGGATTACGGAGGCGTCTTGAGCCAGTTTGGTTTCATCTATCTCTTCTATACCCGCAGAACCTCCGGAACGGTCCAAAGAAACGCCGCTTTCTTCAAGCATCCTGGCAACTGTATCCGCGCCAACGCCGTAATGCTTTTTAATTGCCAGGTTTATTTCTTCTTCCGGGACTTCAAGGGGGGTGATGACCTTTCCGAAAATGAGCCTTACTTCGTCAAGCATCTGCAGGTTGTATTTATCGGTAACAGCGAGGATGATAGCGCCGTTTTCTTCTTTGACGGGAATGACCTTGAACCTGTTTGCGAATTTTAAAGGAAGCTTTGCGATGAGTTTTGCGTCAATATCCAGGTTGGTAAGTTTCATAATTAAGTTTGAGCCTCCT
>JBAXDA010000259.1:0-2918 GCA_037141215.1 Candidatus Firestoneibacteriota bacterium
TTTTTCTTTTCAAATAAGCTGGCGCCTTTCAACTTAATAGGTGGCTGTCCCTCATTATTCCATTATTCTCATTATTTTTGGTATAGGGCTTTTTTGACAACGGATAATAAAGCATTTAAGTCGTACGGTTTCTGAATAAATTCATGTCCAGAGGTTTGTATAATCTCTGACTGAACCTTCTCATCCATATAGCCGCTGGAGAAAACGATCTTTAACGCAGGGTTAACGGAGAGCAGGTCTTTAACAAGTTCAATGCCGTTTTTATCGGGAAGGACGATATCGGAAATGACAATATCAAAGTTATGTTTTTCCCGGTTAAATACTTCAAGCGCTTCCGAGGCGCTTCCTGCCGGGAATACTCTATATCCGTTGCCGGTCAGGAGGATTTGCAGCAATTTCCGTATGCCCGGCTCATCCTCAACAATAAGGATTCTCTCCCCCTGCCCTTTCAGGTTCTTAATTTTTATCGACTTATCTATTAATGCGGGTTTTACTTTTATATTAGCCGGCAGGTAGATGCTGAAAATGGACCCTTTACCAAGTTCGCTATCAACATTTATCCAACCCTTATGCTGTTTGACAATGCCATAGACCACTGAAAGCCCGAGTCCTGTCCCTTTACCTACACCCTTTGTAGTAAAAAAAGGGTCGAATATGTTCTCAAGGATGCTTTTTGATATTCCAATTCCATTGTCCTGCATCGTTATTTTTACGAATTTGCCGCAATATGAATTCTCATTGTCAAATGAACCCGGATTATCTAAAATGATATTTTCCGTTTTTATGAGAATTTTTCCTCCCCCGGGCATTGAATCACGGGCATTTATCGCAATATTCATTATTATCTGTTCTTGCCTTGTTTTATCCGACACTATGGTCCAAAGTCCGTCTTGCAGGTCTATTTCTATTTTTATGTCTTCACCGATAATACGCTTCAGCATTTTCATCACATCCGATACAATCTCGTTCAAATCCAAGTCTACCGCATTCATGGGTTGCTGCCTGCTGAAAAGCAGCATTTGCTTTGTCAGTTCGGCAGCCCGTTCTGCTGTTTTCTCAATTTCCTCAAGTTCCTCCGCATTATATATTGTTCCCTCCCCTTTATTCTTTGCTAAATAGGCGTTCCCCCTGATAACCGTCAGCAGATTATTAAAATCATGAGCAATCCCTCCTGCAAGGACGCCTAAAGACTCCATTTTGTGAGAGTGAAGAAGCTGTTTTTCAGTATTTTTTTGTTCCGTTACATCATGTATGACTCCCACCACAAATTTGCTTCCTTCCTCATTGATATAGCGTGTTTTTCGTGTAACTATTTCAAGCAGCTTTCCGCCTTTTCCGGTGAGTTGTTCCTCGCATACATTTTCATATCCTGACTCAAGCACCTTTTTGTCAACTCCCAAAAAATGCTTCATTTGCTCTTGAGGCAGTGTTTCGGCAAGTGTTTTTCCTAATATAGCAGACCTGTCCATACCAAGAATATCACAGAAGGCGTCATTAACGAAAACGAAGACACAATTCGCGTCTTTAATAAAGAAAGGATCCCCGACTGCGTTTATGATATTGTTAAGTTGTTTATTGAATATTTTTAATTGTTCTTCCTGTTGCTCTTCAAGGTCAAGCCTTGCCCTTTCTGCTGATTTGCGCTCCGTATTATCTTTTATAGTAAGCTCTAGAATCTTTTGCTTGCCTACTGCATAGACATTACGAGTAATGTCATATTCCATTGGCTTGCCGCTTTTGGTTTCCAGCTTCAAGTCATTATAGCTGATAGATTTATTTTTCAACCACTCCTCAAAATATATCTTATTTGCAATAATATCTTTTAAAGGCCTTACTTCCCATATTTTCTTTTCGATGAGCTCCTTTTTGGTATATCCAAGGGTCATAATTAAATACGGATTAACATCGATTATCATTCCTGTTTCTGCATTAATCATCAATATTCCAATATTTGCCGCTTCAAATAAGCCTTTGTATTTGGATTCGCTTATCGTTAACTCCTCAAAGTGCTTTCTTTCTTCTCTTCTCGTCAGTGAATGATCAAGTTCACGCCTGATAATCTGGCCCAACCGAAGCATCTTACTTTTATATACAATATCCGCAGCTCCTCCCCGCATTAGTTCTATCGCAATTTCTTCTCCAATAGTACCCGAGATAATAATAACAGGGATGTCTAGTTTAGTTTCTTTTACGAGTCTCAACGCCGCTTGATCGCTAAAAGCAGGTAAGCTGCAGTCGCTAAGAATGATATCCCAAGCCTCGTTTGAAAGAGCCGCTTTCATCTCTAATTCAGTTTCTACCCTGCGGGAAATTACCGAAAACCCGTCTTTTTCGAGATTTCGAAGCAGCAAAGCGGCGTCTGTCGCAACATCTTCCACTATTAACGCCTTCAAAGGTATCTTCATATATTATTCTCCGTATTGACCCTAAATATTACTTTACGACAGGCGGCGGTTCATTTACCAACAACCAGAACAGTCCGAATGTCGATATCGCTTTTTCAAATTCCAGGGAGTCTACCGGTTTTCTTATAAAACCGTTTACGCCATTATCATAACTCTGCGCAAGATCCGATTCTTCACTTGAGGAAGTAAGCATGACGACCGGCAGGCGGCGAAGTTTCGGATCATTTCTTATTGTTTTAAGCACGGTTATTCCATCTAACAGCGGCAATTTAATATCCAGCAATACAACTATCGGCAGAATATTTATGTCACGGCCGGAATACGCCCCTGTTCCTTGAAGATATTCAAGAGCTTCTTTTCCGTCTTCTATTACAATTAACTGGTTGATTATTTTAGATTTTTCAAACGCCCTTTTTGTCAACGCAACATCGCTGGAATTATCCTCAACTAAAAGAATTATTTTCTTTTCCATAACACCCTCCTAAACATTATTTTCTACAGGTTACTCCCCCC
>JBAXDA010000260.1:0-2918 GCA_037141215.1 Candidatus Firestoneibacteriota bacterium
ATCAATAGGTTTTGATATTGAAATCTTCGGAAAAAATACTTTACTTGTAAGAGGTGTCCCTGTAATAATAAGCCGCGTAAACCCTGAGAAACTTCTGCTTGAGATTGCTGAAGACCTTGAAGAATACTCTTCAATAAAATCGGTAAAGAACCTTAAAGAAGAGGTATTGAAGAGCATTGCCTGTCATTCCGCCTTCCGGTCAGGAGATAACCTGACAAATGACGAACTGGTCACGTTGCTCAGAGACTTTCTGGCTTGCGACCTTCCTTATTGTCCTCACGGAAGGCCGGGAATAATACGAATCTCCTTTGATGAAATTGATAAAAAATTCAAACGGACATAATCTCCTTGTTGTTATAGCAGGGCCTACGGCTTCGGGGAAATCTGAGACAGCCGCCAGGCTTGCTTATCTTTTACAAGGCGAAATAGTTTCTGCTGATTCAATACAGATATACAAGCACATTAATGTTGGTGCTTCAAAGCCAACAGTATCACAGTTAAATATAGCAAAACATCATCTTGTGGATGAACTTGAGCCGACTGAAAAACTGGATGCTTTTGAGTTTGCAAAGATAGCAAGAGAGAGAATCCTAACCGTAAGTAAAGCAGGTAAATTGCCTATTCTTACAGGTGGTACGGGGCTTTACATAAAAGCCGTGGTAGACGGAATATTTGAAGCACAGAAGACGACAAAGCAAGTATCTGAAGCTTTAAATGCAGAAGCTGCAGAGAAGGGCATAACCGCGATGCACGAGAAGCTTTCCGGCATAGATCCTGCGGCGGCCATGAAAATTAACAAAAATGACAAATTTAGGATTCTTAGGGCGCTTGAGGTGTTTGAAACCACCGGAAAGACTATTAGCGGGCTCAGGGAGAAAACCGAGCCCTTATCAGGATACGATTTGGCTTTCTTCGGTCTTGAATTGGAGAGGAAGCTTCTTTATGAGCGCATTAACAATAGAGCCGAGGAAATGATAAAGAATGGTCTTCTGGAAGAGACCAAGAAATTGATTAAAGATTACGGTAAAGAAAATGTTAGAGCCTTAAGATCTCTGGGGTATAAGCATATGTGTGAATATCTTGATAGCAAGTATACGCTGGAGCGGGCAGTCGAGCTAATGAAGAGAGACACCAGGCGATATGCAAAAAGGCAGTTTACCTGGTTCCGCGCTGACAAAAGATATACCTGGCTGGATAATTCCCTGCCTGAGAATACTGTAGAATCAATAAAAGAAAGTATATTAAAGAGCAGCTATTAGAACTTTTGATATGGGAGTAAAAGAAGAAGTTCTGATTGTTTTTTAATTGTCTTGGAGGTCTATGGAACGCGCAATAGTTGCAGGTTTAAATACGGAGACGACGGATTCTTACCTTGAGCTCACAGAGCTGGCAATAACAGCCGGGGCAGAAATAGTAGGCAGCGTTATACAGAACAGGCCCAGTCCTGATCCAATGTTCTTCATCGGGAAAGGAAAAGTTGACGAACTTATCCTTAAGGCAAAAGAACTTAAAACAAATATGGTGATATTCAATCATAACCTGAAGCCCAAACAACAAAGCAACCTCGAAGAAGCGACAAAGTTGAAAATAGTTGACCGCTGCACTCTTATTCTGGATATATTTGCAAGGCATGCGCGCAGCAATGAAGGTAAGCTCCAGGTGGAACTCGCCCAATTGTCTTATCTTCTGCCAAGACTTGCGGGAAAGGGCGTGGAGATGTCACAGACAGGAGGCGGGAGCAGAGGAGGTATAGGAACGATAGGCCCGGGAGAAACCAAATTAGAAGTTGACCGCAGGGCTATAAGGAACAGAATAGACTTTCTTAAAGAAAAACTTGAAGTTGTCAAAAAACACAGAAGTCTTCAGAGAGATGGACGGAAGGCCAAAGGATTCTTAACTGCCGCTTTTGTAGGCTATACCAACTCCGGCAAATCTACATTGTTGAATGCTTTGACCAGGGCGGGAGTACTGGCAGAGAACAAGCTTTTCTCAACGCTAGACACGACAACAAGAAAGCTAAATCTTCGCGGAGGGGAAAAGGTGCTCCTTACCGATACGGTTGGTTTTATAAGAAACCTGCCGGCTGAGCTAATAGCCTCTTTCCGGGCAACTCTCGAGGAAACAAAATTCGCCGACATTTTAATAATTGTATTGGACACGGGCAAAACCGACATTGAGGTGCAAAACGATACTATATATAAAGAACTAAAAGCCCTTGATGTGCTGAAAAAACCCATAATAACGGTCTTGAATAAAATAGACATAGCGGATGCAAGCCGTATCCTTCGGTTGGAGAGAGAAATTGAGGGAGCTATTTCCATTTCGGCAGCAAATAAAACTAACCTTGACATTCTCCTTGCCAAAATATCATTAGTGTATAACGACTTATTGACAAATAGTTAAAACTATGATATTATCCATAATAGTCGGCATTTAAAGACCCATAATATTAAGGATAAAAATGGCGGGCCTTGCTCATAAATTCATTAGTATTCTGCACTTTGATACCTTTAGCAAATTACTCTTGACCATTTCGGTTTTCTTCCTTATTTCCATTCTTATTTACATCTTTTGGAAAAAGAGAGAACAAAAAGCTCTTTCTTTAATGCTTATCACCGCTACAGATGAAAATAAATCTCTTAATAAGATAAATGATCTTATGCTTTCTTCTCTAAGTATGGTTGATGTGCTTAATATACTGATAAACAGGATTAGCAAAGATACTAAAGATTCCTGTGCCAACATCTTCAACTTGTCTGAACAGAGAGAGGCGCTTCTTCCTTTTATAGTTGCGGCAAGCTGCAGGAAGGAAATTGAGAGCCTTAATATTAATAAAACCGATAATCCTGAAATATTTGAAAGTATTTTCAAGAAAATGAACTATGAAATTCCTTCTCACAGTAAAGCAGGGAATCTCG
>JBAXDA010000261.1:0-2891 GCA_037141215.1 Candidatus Firestoneibacteriota bacterium
CACTTTAATTATATGTGCCGTTCGGCAGGCGCATTTCATACTAACTTTATTCGCTGTTTAAGTTACTTTAGCGTCTGACCATAGTTGTCAGACTTTCAATATCTATTTCAATTGTCCTGCTTCACTGCGTTCGCAGGATTAACTCGCTTCGCTCGCAAGGCTATGTTCCCTTCACTTCGTTCAGGATAGCCTCATATTGAAGGCGCTATGATTAAATACACATTAGCCGGCGCCTGAAATGCAGAATCCGATGTGGAGTTCTGCAGAATCTTCCGTCGGTCGATTCTTAAAGCTGAATCTTCCGACGTTGATTCTAAACCATTCGGCACTCATTTTGTAGTAAGTTTGTCTGCTGTTTAAGTTACTTTAGCGTCTGACCATAGTTGTCAGACTTTCTATTTATTTTTCTATGTCCCTTCACTTCGTTCAGGGATAGCCTCACTTTAATTATATGTGCCGTTCGGCAGGCGCATTTACATTCAGTATTGATTTGTTCCTATTTTATCACAATATATTCAAAATATAAATACAATACGCATTGGTTATTATGAAAAATACTATAGAAAGTCTTGTATGGGAATATCTTTGAGATATTTTTCACCTTTCAGGGACCAACTATTTCTGTTTATTTCTTCAGGGCGGATTGCTATAATCTTTGTATGCTTAGTTTCTTCGGCTTCAAAATAAGCAATAAAACAGCTGTTTTGGCCGCTGTACTTACTGCCTTCGTTATTGCAGGATTTCTTCCTGCTTTTAACGGAGGTTTCACTAATTGGGATGATGAATCTTATGTTCTAAAGAATCCAAGCATTCAAAGTTTCACTTTAGATAAAACACCCTCGTTTTTCTTAACTTTTTCAAACTCCAATTACCATCCATTAACAATGCTCTCCTACGCTATAGAACACAGTATCTTCGGTAATTCGCAGGGAGTTTATCATACAACAAATATCTTACTGCATCTCTTAAATTGTTTTCTTGTATTCAGACTTATTTATCTTCTCTCCGGCAAGCTTTACGTCGCTTTCGCAGTTGCTCTGCTTTTCGGCATTCATCCCTTACGGGTAGAGTCTGTCGCCTGGATCTCCGAAAGGAAAGATGTGCTTTACGCGTTCTTTTACCTCTTTGCTCTGCTTCAATATTTTCATTACCGCGTAAGCGGAGGGAAAAAGTATTTCCTGCTGTTTGCTTTTTCCTTCCTATTCTCACTTCTCTCAAAAGGTTCGGCGGTAACGCTTCCTTTCGCTGCGCTTTTACTTGACTTTTTTCTAGAGGGCAAGTTTGAAAAGAAACGCCTTATCTCAATGCTGCCGTTTGCCGCAATTTCTATACTTTTCACGATAACAGGCATATTGGCCCAAGCGACAAGCGGTGCCATAACACAAGAGAACACCGGTTTCTTAAAGAATCTTGCGTATGGAGTCTCCGGCATAGGGTTTTATCTGGAAAAGCTGCTTGTTCCGAACAATTTATCGAATCTTTACACAAGAAATATAAGCGTTTCTAATCTCATTTTCCTTGTTTTATTTAGCGCAGCCGCCTTCTTTGCCGTTATTCGAAAGAGCAAAATAATGTTATTTGGCATTTTGTTCTTCCTTGTTACGATAATACCAAGCCTTCAATTTGTTCCCCTTGGCGAAGGGGTTCATGCTGACAGATATTCATATATTCCTTCTATCGGGCTTTTCTTTATCGCAATTGTATTGGCAGATAAATTTTATGAATACTCAGGCAAGCGGGCTGCGGTAAAATATCTACTCATATTCTCCCTGGCAGCTGCGGCCTGCACTTTTACTCTGCTTACCTATCAGCGGGCTAGGATGTGGGAAAACAGCCTTACCCTCTGGTCTTCCACCTTGAAAATAAACCCCTTAAACATAACCGCACTAAATAACAGAGGTGCTGCCTACAATAGCTTAGCCCAATACGACAAGGCTCTTGCAGATTATGACGCAGTTTTAAAGCTGGACCCAAATAACGGACTTGCCCACTACAATTATGGACTGACCTATATTAATCTTAACCGGCTTGGCGAGGCCAGAGAATTCTTGAATACTTCCATGAAATTGAACCCGCGAATGAAGGAACAGTCCATGGCTCTCCTTTCAATCTGCGACGACCTGGGAAGAAAGGCTTCTGCCCTAAAACTGCCGGAACTGCCTCCAACCGATAAGATAGCGGCAAGATTATTTAATTCAGGCAATCAAAAGCTAAAACTAGGATTATACGGGGACGCAATAGTGGATTTTACCGCGGCAATAGCATTAGACAGCAAAAAAGCAGAATATTACAACAATAGGGGAATTGTTTATACAAATACCGGGCAATTCGAAAAAGCGCGTATAGACTTTGGTAAAGCGCTTCTTTTAAAGCAGGACTACACTAACGCCAGAAAAAATCTCGAGAAACTGGAATCCTTCATTAAAGCTGCTCAATACAAGAAATAACTCCTCTTGATGCCTGTCCATTAATCCATTTTATGGTGCGCCCGGGCGGACTCGCTGTCCGCTGCCTCCGAAGGGGGCATATTCAATCCTATTCTCCTATCGGACGAGAGGTCAAGGAGAGTGCCTCTCCTTGTTCGAATCTGCGAACGCAGTGAAGCGGATGAAGAATTGAACCGCAAGTTACTTTCTATGCATATCCATTTCATTCAATTAATGGTGCGCCCGGGCGGACTCGAACCGCCAACCACCTGTTTCGGAAACAGATACCCTATCCGTTGGGCCACGGGCGCTTTGTCTTCAAACTTACTTTACTATTTTTTTGTATAAACGATATCCGTTGTCCCGTTTCGCTCCGCTTACTGGATAGCCTCACTTTCTAACAGTTCGGCAGGCCACGGGCGCTTTGTCTTCAAACTTACTTTACTATTTTTTTGTATAAACGAT
>JBAXDA010000262.1:0-2879 GCA_037141215.1 Candidatus Firestoneibacteriota bacterium
TACAAAAAGCTGAGTTTGGGGATGTCATGCTTAGCCTGCCGAATACCGAGTTTACAGGCTATAACAAACAGATTTTTGGAGGAGATGTTGAGTTTAAGCTCGGAGGGCTAAGCATCAAAGCCATAGGGGCGCAATCAAAGGGAAAGACAGATGTCGTGCAATTTACAGGCGGTTATAACAGGGTTATTATGGATGTCTATGATACCGGGTTTATTAGAAATAAATATTACAAGTTAAAGGATGTTTCCATAGATTCCGGCTCCGTACAAATCTGGATAGATGATCTTAATGGTACCAATAATAATTATCCGCCTGCATACCCTCCTGACAGGGGAGTCGACCCCACTCTTTACACACAAAAAACAACAAACAAAAACACCCCGGGAGTCAGCAACTATTCTTTGGATTATTTGCATCCCGGAACTGATTACACGGTTGATTATCAGAGCGGAATAGTCACATTTAATAAATACATACTGCCTAATTATGTCCTTGTTGTTGCATATACCGCTAAAGGAGGCACATTACAAGTTCCCAATGGTTATAACGGGACAAATTTCGACTTTGAAGAGACTACGATGAGAGATCCGATCATTCCGCCTAATCTGATTGACCCGAATAGCAGATTCCTTCAACCTTTGGTTGGAGACCCGAACTATTTCAATATGCAGTTGATGAATATTTATAATCTCGGGAATAAGAAAATTCTCCTTCCGCAATACGACCCTGAATTTGTTTTCAAAATCTATGACAGCAATAGTGTAGAACAACCTCTGGCAAGCTATGAATATAGCCTTGATATTGATAATGGGCTTGTTTTGATCACAAAAGGAGGAAACACAAAGCCCTTTGACAGCGTTTCAACGCCTAATGCGTATCCTACTTTTATCAATCCCACAACTCAGACCAGATACAGAATGCATGTGGAATACAAATATAAAATCAACAGTTACCAGCTAAACCATTTTGGAATAGTTAAAGGGAGCGAAGTTATCTCTGTCAACGGGGTTAGGTTTACCAGAGATGTGCAATACAGCATAGATTATGAGACCGGCTTCATCTTTTTCTTCAACCAGGAAGAGATTTTAAACAAAACAGTCATTATTACCTATGAGTATTCTCCTTTTGGAGGCAGTGGGCAGAGTAATCTCTTTGGCGCAAGAGCAGAGTATAAATTGTCCGCGCTGTCTTTGGGGTCAACATACCTCTTTACGGGAACTCAGACTCCTCTTGATGTACCTTCAGTCGGAAGCTCGCCAACAAGTCTCAATGTTTTTGATATTGATTCAAAATTAAGCATTACAGGAGATATGATAGAAAGCGTTTTTGGGAAAACCTGGCTGCTTCCGACAGAGATAAGCATGTCCGGAGAGATAGCAAAGAGCTTCTATGATCCCAATACCTATTCTGCTAAGAACGGTGAGAAAGGTGTGGGAATGATAGACAGCATGGAAGGCACCGATAA
Source organism: Candidatus Firestoneibacteriota bacterium (assembly GCA_037141215.1). Taxonomy (GTDB): domain Bacteria; phylum Oederibacteriota; class D2-FULL-39-29; order D2-FULL-39-29; family CAIOVX01; genus JBAXDA01. The sequence continues at coordinate 1,466 of JBAXDA010000262.1, forward strand.
TATTGCAGGACTACCAACACTTTATACAAGCTGGTTCCCCTCGGGTCTACCGTCTCACGACGCTGATCTAAAAAATAGTTTTACTGATCCTGCCAACAATAACAGAGCCATAGTCCCGCTCTCAAATTATGATGATTACGGGCATGATTCTACGGTGACTGCAAAACGCCAGATGCTTAAAGCGGATTACAACTTTGTTGACGGAATCTGGGAAGGTTTCAGGTATCCTGTCTCCACCTCAGGGGCAGATTACAGCAGATACAAGTATCTTGAATTATGGATGCTAACGGATTGGACCAAAGATGTAAGTCTCAATGTGGATGTGGGTGTGCTTTCAGAGGACTCTAATAACAACCTTGCAATGGACACAGAAGATTTAAATAATGACGGGATACTGCAAAATGATGAAGATACAGGTTTCTATGAGAGGTATAATTCCTCAGTGATAAAGGTAGGAGCCAGGAATAATATACTTGATAAAGAAGATATGGATAATAACGGCAGGTTGGATACTGCAGAAGATTACTACTCCTATACTATTTCTGTTAATAGTCCTAATTATGTTGCAAAAACTGTTTCAACCGGTCAAGGCACCTGGAAACTCCTTAAAATTCCGCTCAATTTCTACAATACAAGCACAACACCGGTTACATACGGTAAACCTTCGGCTACTCTTATTAAGCATGTAAGATTCTGGCTAAAGAGTAAGACCTCCGCCTCTGGTTCTATTGTTTTGGAGTCAATGCAGTTTACAGGAAACAAGTGGGAACTCAAAGATGCAAACTTAACCCCTGTTTTCAATGTGAAAGCTATCAGTAAGGATACAGATCAGTCATATCTTCCGCTTACTGATGTTTTTTTTACGGTGCAGACTTCTGCTGACGCAAACCGGGAGAGTTCTCTGAGTTTGATCTATACCAATCCGAGCAATGCAACTTGTTATGCAACGACGATATTTGCGCGCCCGCAAAGTTACATGGACTATAACAAGCTGAACTTTGATATTTACAAAAAAACAACTTCTCCGGGAGATGTAGTTTTCATTAAAATCGGAAGTGATGAAGTCAATTATTTCCAATATAATATCAGTCTCGATAATATTTCCCCGGGTTGGCAAACTGTGTCCGTGCCCTTGAATTCGCCGAACAGTAAAGCAGGCAGCTTTTATATGAACAATGTTCAGCGCGTAAGTGTCGGAGTTAATAGTTCCGGGCCGGGCGGAGAGGTGTGGGTGAATAATTTTAGAGTCGTCGACTCTATTAAAACAGAAGGGACTGCCCAGCGGTTGTCAGGAACCGTAAAATTTGGAGAAGTACTGTCTACCACGCTTGACTACAGAAACATGCAAAGCCGTTTCAGCCTGTTTGAAAACGCCAGCGCAAACATGAACCTCTCGGCTTCGCAGGCAAGCCAG
>JBAXDA010000263.1:0-2847 GCA_037141215.1 Candidatus Firestoneibacteriota bacterium
TCGGCGCCATCGTGTTCTACGCACTCGAGCGTTTCGTCGGTGACGTGGGATTTTGGTACCTCGTCATTCTTTGCATCATCGCGATTGCCATGGTGCTCTTTCTGCCCAAGGGTTTGTGGGGGCTCATCTCGCGCGGCGGGCGACTGCAACTGTTCCCCACCGGCCTGCGGCTCGCCACTCCTCTCGTCACTCCTCTCGCCACTCCTCTCGCAAACACCACCAGCCCCACCTCCGGCACACCCCCCACTACTAGCGCAGAGGACCTCTGACCATGGATCGCATGACCGAGCAGGAACTGACCGACGACGTGGTCGCCCGATTCGGCAACACTCCCGACGAGCGGCTCCGCGAGGTGATGAAAGGCGAAGAGCACCCGGCCTTGGGGTTGGCCAAAGTTTTGGCATGTGCAACGGAGAGCGAATGGCGGCAGTTGGCCAACAAATCGCGGAACTATCTGTGTCTTCCTGCGCTGACGACGCTGACACCGGATGTCGCCAGAACCTTGGCCGTGTTCGGCGGCGGAAGTCTTCTGCTTTCCGGGCTGACAAGCCTGACGCCGGAGGAGGCGGCCGCCCTGGCGGAGTACAGGCCTCGCGTCGACCCCGAGTTGTTGACTGCGTACAGACTGGACGTGGCACAGTCTCTGACGGACATGTCGCGCGGCAGTCTTGGTCTTCCAGGGTTGACGAACCTTACCCCCGAGGTTGCGCGTGAACTGGCAAAGAGCGGGGCCAATCTCTATCTGTCCGGCCTGAAGGCCATCACCCCCGAGGCCATTCAGGCACTGGCGCGACCTGCGCGGGGGGTGTATACCGAAATTCATCTGGGCGGCCTAACGAACCTGACGCCGGAAGGTCCGATTACGGCGTCGTTCCTATAGAGAATTCAACCGAAGGCTCTGTGAATTATACTCTGGATATGTTCATTGATTCCGACCTGCAGATCTGCGCGGAAGTCTACCTTAAAATAGCCCACAATCTTCTCGGAAAAGCCCGCTCGCTTAAAGAAGTCCGCAAAGTCTTTACGGGCGCGCAGCCTCTTGCTCAGTCAAGAAACTGGGTAGAGGAAAATCTGGCTGAAGCTGAAATCGTCGAAGTTTCTACAACGGCGGAAGCTGCCCGGCTGGCCGCAAAAGCAGGCAAAGGCACGGCCGCTATCGCGAATACGCTTGCGGCAAAGATTTACGGCCTCGGCATTCTCGCGAAAAACATAGGCGATATCTCAAATAATATTACCAGGTTCCTTGTTATCGGCAAAAAATCGGCAAAACGCACGGGGCACGACAAAACTTCTGTTGTCTGTTCCGTGAAAGACAAAGTCGGGGCTCTTTATGGAATGCTGATGCCGTTCAAACGCAATAAAATAAACTTAAACAGCATTGAATCGCGTCCCTCAAAGAAAAAAGCCTGGGAGTATTACTTCTTTATAGATCTTGAAGGCCACAGAGAGGATGCTCCCGTGAAGAAGGCGCTTGCCGGGCTCAAGCAGGAATGCGATTATCTTAAGGTGCTGGGCTCTTTTCCTTCGGAAAAAGTTTAAGCGCAGCAATCTAAATACCGGGTCACTAAAGGAGAAGCAATGATACGGAAAATTGATATTCACCTGCATCCTATGGGCGGTGACACGAATATGGAGAAATATCTCAGGATAATGGACAAGCACAATGTTGAAGCCGGCTTGCTCCACGGGCTTGAAGAAGAGGGCTGGGAACGGCCGGAGTTCAAAGGTGAAACGGCAAATGACGCTCTGGTCAAGGCAGTAAAGGCGCATCCAAAACGCTTCTATGGTTCGGTCTGCGTAAATTTCAGCAAAGGCATTGAGAAAACAATAGACACTATAAAAAAATACGGCGATCAGGGCTGTATAGGCATAAAATTATTCCCGAACTGCGGGTTTGATCCGAATGAAGACAAATATGAACCGATCTGGCTGGAAGTGGAGAAGAGGAAAATGCTGGTTTTTTCGCATTGCGGCTGGCTTCTAGACAACGACAAGAATCCGGCAATGAGGATATCTTCTCTTGACGGGGCAAGCCCTTTCCACTTTGAAGTTCCGGCGAGAAGGCATCCTAAGATTAATTTCATCTTCGCGCACTTTGGCGGCGGAGCGACCTATCTTGAAACGCTTGTTTTAACTTCAAGGCTTAAGAATGCTTTTGCGGACACCTGCCCCGGATGGGGAAGGTGGGTTTTTGAGCAGAATATGCCGGGTTTAAGCGCTATGTTCAGGAATAAACTCCTTTACGGCACTGACAACATCGGAGAAGTCTACGGCTTAGATGAGACCTGGTGGACAAACAAGCTCACCTCTCTTGGCTTTACTCTCCAGGACATTCATATGTATTTTTATGAGAACTCGGCTAAAATTCTCGGGATAGTGAATTAACCCGGAGGAAGCATGTCAAAGAACATTCTGGTTATACACGGTCCGAACCTTAATTTACTGGGGAAACGCGAGCCAAAAATTTACGGCAGAATAACGCTTGAGGCCATAAATAAGGAGCTTGCGCAGGCCGCAAAACTTGAAAAAGCGACTCTTCGTATCTTCCAGGCAAACCTTGAAGGAGAGATTGTAGATATTATTCAGCAACAGTCCGAAAAATGGGCTGACGCGATTATAATAAATCCCGCGGCTTATACGCATACCAGTGTTGCTATCCGCGATGCGCTTGCGGCGGTAAAAATTCCGGCGGTTGAAGTGCATCTTTCAAATGTTTTCAGCAGGGAAGAGTTCAGGCACAAGTCCTATATTTCTCCGGTAGCCGCGGGCGGGATCTTTGGCTTTGGCGTAGGGAGTTACTTGTTGGGCTTACAGGCCGCGCTTTATATACTTAAAAAAGGGAAGAGA
>JBAXDA010000264.1:0-2845 GCA_037141215.1 Candidatus Firestoneibacteriota bacterium
CAGCCATATCTAGAAAGCATTATAATGTGATAAATATCTCATAATATCTTGACTTGCTGTATTCCGAAATGTATAATCATCAAACTGGCTGTAACGATATACACTATTGCAATTATTGTAATAATGTATGCAACAAAAGGGTTAAAACATGTCTGAATCTAAGAATTGCATTGTAAGGCTCTGCAGATACAGACGATGTCTGAAAGATCTCAAAGAGCTCGGGTATGTAAAAGTCTTTTCCGACAATCTCGGCGAGGCTACCGGAGTAACAGCCGCCCAGGTAAGGAAAGACTTCTCTCTTTTTGGCATATCAGGCAACAAGAAAGGCGGCTATGTAATTGACAACCTGATAGAACGGATAAACAACATCCTGGGTAAAGATGAGGTGCAGAAGGTAATATTGGTGGGTACCGGAAATCTTGGCAGCGCTCTTCTTAAGTATAAGGGCTTCGAAAAAGAAGATATTCAAATAACCGCTGCCTTTGATGCAGATTCCGCCAAGCAGATAAAAACAGGGAACAATCAGGTTTTCCCCGTAAGAGATATTCTTGACTATGTTAAACAGAACAGGACCAGAGTTGCCATTCTTGCCGTGCCTGCCGCGGTTGCGCAAGAAGTGACGGAGCAGTTAATAGCCGCCGGCATCAGGGGAATCTTAAACTTCGCGCCGGTCACGCTTCGCGTCCCCGAAAGCATCATAGTAAGCAATTTTAATCTTGCCATTGAGCTGGAAAATGTCATTTATCAAGTAAGCGTAAGAGAGAAAAACAAAAAATAATTGCTTTAATTTGATTTGACAAGAAAAGGAGAGCATTGTATGGCCACACCGCTGCAAATCCTGAAGAAAATCAAACAGCAAGCGATATATTCAAATCTTTCCAAATGGCTTTCGCCGATCAGGATCAATGTCGGTATGTCCACTTGCGAGATAGCCGCCGGTTCAAAACCGGTTTACGAAACCCTCCTGGAAGAAATAAAAAAGAAAAAACTCAAGGGAGTTTATGTGGGGCGGAAAGGGTGTGTCGGCAGGTGCCACCTTGAACCCACCGTGGAGGTTTTTCGCAGGGGCGCGGCTCCGTTCAAATATGTCAATGTTGACCCTGCAAAAGCAAAAAAAATAATACAAGAGCATGCGGGGAAGACCAGGATCGAAAAAAACGGCCAGATAAGCTCCGGCGACGCCTTGTCCGGCAGGTGCGATTTCATTTTTGGAGACCTGGAAGATTTTAAAAAACAGAAAAGAACGGTTCTTAGGAACTGCGGAGTTATAGATCCGGAAGCGGTTGAGGATTATCTCTCGGTAAGGGGCTACGAGGCGCTTGCGAAAGTGCTCACGGAGTACACGGCCGGACAGGTGGTGGACGAAGTCTTGAAGTCAGGCCTTCGGGGAAGGGGCGGCGGCGGCTTCCCGACCGGAACCAAGTGGAATTTTGTCGCGCGCGAAAAATCAGAACTCAAGTATGTTATCTGCAATGCTGATGAAGGGGATCCTGGCGCGTTCATGGACAGGAGCGTCATAGAAGGCGACCCGTTTAATGTAATAGAAGCAATGACTATCGGGGGTTTTGCTGTGGGCGCCTCTCAAGGCATTGTTTACATCAGAGCGGAATACCCGCTTGCGGTGGAAAGGATTAAGAAAGCGATAGTGAAAGCAAGGGAACTGAACTTCCTCGGCAAAAATATCCTCGGATCAAAATTCTCGTTTGAGATAGAAGTGGTTCTCGGCGCGGGAGCTTTCGTCTGCGGCGAGGAAACTGCGCTGATAAACTCAATACAAGGCGAGAGAGGGATGCCCAGGGTAAGGCCGCCTTTCCCGGCGGTAAAAGGACTCTGGGGGAAACCGACTCTAATCAATAATGTTGAAACCTGGGCCAGCATTGCGGTAATTATTCTTGACGGGTGGCAGGGTTTTGCTTCCATAGGCACTGAAAAGAGCAAAGGCACCAAAGTCTTCGCGCTCGCCGGTAAAATAAAAAATACCGGACTCGTTGAAGTTCCCATGGGGACAACGCTCGGGGAAGTTGTTTTTGATATCGGCGGCGGCATAAAAGAGGGTAACAAATACAAAGCGTCGCAGACGGGAGGGCCCTCCGGGGGCTGCCTGCCGGTGCAGTACCTGAACACAAAAATAGATTATGATTCTCTTATCTCCGCCGGCTCCATCATGGGCTCGGGCGGGCTTATTGTTATGGATGAAAAGGATTGCATGGTCGATGTTGCCAAGTTTTTCCTGGAATTTACCCAGGATGAATCCTGCGGCAAGTGCACTCCCTGCAGAGAAGGCACAAAAAGAATGCTTGAGATTCTTGAAAGAATAACCAAGGGGGCAGGCAGAGAAGGCGATATTGAAAAACTGGAAAAGCTCGGCAACACAATAAAGAAGACGGCTCTCTGCGGGCTGGGACAAACGGCGCCAAATCCCGTGCTTTCAACAATCAGATATTTCAGGCACGAATACGAAGCGCATATAAAGGAAAAAAAGTGCCCGTCGGCGGTTTGCGGTGAGCTCTTTACCTCGCCCTGCCAGCATACCTGCCCGGTGCATATTGATATTCCGCAGTTCATAGGACAGATCAGGAACAATGACTCGAAAGGCAGCATAGAAACCATCTTAAAACGGAATCCGCTTCCGTCGGTTTGCGGCAGGGTCTGTCATCACCCATGCGAGTCAAATTGCCGGCGCGGAAAAATAGAGGATCCGGTTTCTATTATGATGCTGAAAAGATTTGCTGCGGACTATGCTTCGGGCGACAATATCAAACTTGCCTCCTATAAAGGCAAAGAACTGAAAGAAAAAGTTGCCGTAATAGGCAGCGGACCGGCCGGTCTTTCCTGCGATTATCAT
>JBAXDA010000265.1:0-2843 GCA_037141215.1 Candidatus Firestoneibacteriota bacterium
AGGAGACACGGAACAGGCAAAATTCTTTTATCAAACAGCTGTTGAAAAAGGATTAATATATAACAGTCGTTTTGAGCATAAAAAAATCGGCAATGATTTTATATCAAAAGGAAAATACCCTCAGGCTCTCGTTGAATTCGAGCATTATGCCGCATTAAAACCCGGAGATAAAAACGGTCTGCTTGGACTTGCCTTGAGCCTGCAAGCTGTTGAACGGTTAGAGGACGCACTTGTAGTCTACAAAAAAGCAGCTGCAATTTCAAAATCTTCCGAAATAATTAAATACATGGAAATTGCACAAAAACAGAAAGAGCGCGATTCCATAGACATAATCTACGACAGAAACGGACAACCTCTCCTAAAGAAAAGCGCGAACAAGAACAGGTTGATATTTTGCGCGGAGAGTTATACAGATAAAATAGTCGGCTATAACAACGAAAAAATAATTAAACTTGGACTGTTGGATAAGCTGAGCAACTTTCTCCCCGGTAACACCATTACTCTTACTCTGGATCAGAGAATACAAAAGATTGCCTCAGGCGCATTAAACACTGTCGGCGCAGTTGTTGTGCTTGACCCAAAAACCGGAGATATACTGGCAGCAGTTTCAAATCCAAAGTTTAATCCCGATAAACTTGAGAAAGAATATGCAAAGTACAGATATATGCGAAACAATGTCTTCACCAACAGAGCCTTCGAATCTCTCTACGAGCCGGGGTCAATTTGCAAAATAGTTATTACCGGAGCACTGCTGGAAAGCGGTGTCAGCCAAAGAGACATATTCCCGGTTAAATGCGGCGGTTCTTTGATTATTGAAGGTAAAATATTCTATTGCTCGCAAAAACACGGAAGTATTAAAACCATAGAGGAAGCGATAGATCAATCTTGTAACATAGCTTTCCAGAAAATAGGCAGCGCGCTGGGTTATGACAAGATTTACGAGTATTCCACTAAATTTGGCTTCAACACTCCTTACAACCTGCAGCTCCCTGTAGCTTTGAGCTCTCTTCCTTCGGATTGCGACAACAAATTTGACCTGGCCGAAAGATCTACGGGCCTTGGGAAACAATTCAGGATAACTCCGCTTGAAGCGGCCTGCCTGGCTGCAACCGTCGCTAACGGCGGCTTGCTTATGAAACCCAGACTCATAAGAGAAATAAAAAATATCAAGGGTGAGGTAATTTACAAAGAAGATCCTCAAGTTCTTAAAACAGCCGTTAGAAAAGAGACTGCCGCTCAACTCACTCTCTATATGATAGATGCCGTCGAACATGGTCTGGGGAAAAAAGCAAAGATACCCGGAATAATGGTTGCAGGCAAGACCGGAACTGCAAAAACCACCTCCAAAGGACTGGACGGCTGGTTTATCTGCTTTGCTCCGGCTGATAATCCTAAAATAGCGCTTGCGGTACTTTGTGAACAGGGTGGAAAAGGAATGGAAGTTGCAGCTCCTGTTGCAAGAAGAATAATACAGGAAACCTTATCGCAATGAATTAATCATACAAGACGGGATTCCGAGAGAGACGTATAGATTGGACCAGCCTTGGTTAACTCACTTCTCATCAGGTGTATACTTTTAACAGTCTGAACTGCCTCCATAAACTCATACTTTTCTATTGTCTTTCGCAAAGCTTCAAGTTTTTTGGCACTGCTTACCCTTCCTAGAGTGATATGCGGGGTAAAAGGTTTTTCCTCTCTTTTATACCCAATTCCTGCAAATGTTTCATCTATTAACCCTGCCAATTTGATAAGGTAACCGCTGCCTTCCGTAATGCCGGCCCAAACAAGTTTAGGTGTTCTTGTTGAAGGAAAAGCGCCGAGTTTAGCTATCCTAAAATCAAATAAAGGAGTCAGCAAAGCCGCTTTCTGTAAATGACTTGATAAAACAGGCTCAAGTTCTGAAGGAGTTTCTCCAAGGAATTTAAGAGTTAGATGAATATTCTCTGATTTTACCCATTTAGTGCTTGAATCAGCTTTTTTCAGGGTTTCAATACAGGTAAAAAGCTCCTGTGTAATCCCCGGGGAAAGTTTTACGGCTATAAACAGCCTCATATTAAACACTTTTCAAGCTTATTTAACATTAAGATAGTTGAATAGTTCATCTTTTTAATAAATGCCTCCGTAACAAATCCAGAGCTGTTTGTGCCGCCTGTTCCTGTATTTTTATCCGGTCACCGTTGAACCTGTACTCTTTAACATATACCTCCGTATCTGACGAAAGGGCAATGTATACTAACCCGACCGGCTTTTCGTCAGTACCCCCTCCCGGACCTGCCACCCCTGTAATTGCAAGACCAAAATCACTTTTCCCAGCCGTTCTAACACCTATAGCCATTTCTTCGGCAACCTGCTTGCTGACAGCTCCGAACATAATAACCGCCTGTTTAGGAACCTTTAATATATCGGTTTTTGATTCGTTTGAATAAGTAACAGCCCCGAGCTTGAAAAATACTGAACTTCCCGGGATGTTTGTAATTTTTGAAGAAATAAGGCCGCCCGTGCAAGATTCAGCGACACTCAAGGTGAATCTGTTCATTGTCAAGAGGACCGCAAGGTTACCCTCCATTGTCTCATTGTCCACGCCAAAGATGTTCTCCCCAAGTCGTTTCTTTATCTCATTCTCAACTAGAGACATGGCATCTTCCGCAGCAGCGGCATCTTTTGCGGAGGCTGTTAAGCGAACCTTTACTTCCGTATGGGAGGCAAGTAGCGCAATTGTAGGGTTTGTGGAATATCTAAAGAGATCTTCAATCCTCTCGTCAATTGTTGATTCTCCAAGGCCGAAAGTTTTAATAGTCCTTGATTTTATTATGCCTTGTAGAGTGTACTTTCCCTTAAGAAAC
>JBAXDA010000266.1:0-2835 GCA_037141215.1 Candidatus Firestoneibacteriota bacterium
CTTGCGACTTGTCTGTCCTCGCAGCAGCAACTACATATACCGTAGGATCGTCCGGAAGCTTGTATTCCTTAAAAACTTGATTGAAATGCTTTTTAGGGTTATTTGAAAAGAAAAAGTTATGATGAGCCAGCATTGGATACTCTTTTTTCGTACCTATATGAATCACAAGCCCGGAACAAGTTGGCTCGAATTTCTCGTATTTTTTTATAAAACTCTTATCCTCTTCAAGAAGTTTTTCATAAGCGGGGATAACCTCAAGGTTGCTTATGATAATATCGCCTTTTATTTCTCGCCCGTCTTTTAATATTATAGAATCAACTGCTCCGTTCTTTTTCTCTATCTTAACAACTTCAGAATTCACAAATATTTTTATACCTACATCTTCTGCGAGTTTTGTTACGCCTTCCGCAAGCTTGATCAAGCCGCCGTCCGTATACCAGAGCCCAAAATTGAACTGTACATGCGGCATTAAGTTAAGTATTGCCGGCGCGTGGTAAGCGGATGAGCCGACATATTTAACAAAAAAGTTTATCGCGTTTCCTAGCTGGATATTTTTGATATAACGCCTTGTGCCGTCATTCATAACGGAGAAAGCGTCAAAACCTTTCAGGGCCGACAAAGGGCCGTAATGGCGGATTACCTGCCAAAGATTTTCTAGTCCCTTCTCAAAATACCCTTTATCTGTAATAGCATAGAGTTTCTTAGAATAGTCAAGAAAAGCATAAAGTTGTTTAAAATCCTCAGCCGAAAGAGCAGGATTATTTCTCTCCATCATAACGCGGTCAAGGTCAAACTCTATCATGTTTCCGTTCTCAAAAAAGCTCCTCCAGTGAACAGGAAGACTCTGCATTTTGACATAATCTTCCATTTTTTTGCCTGCTCCCGTAAAGAGCCTTTCAAATATATGGGGCAATGTAAGGATGGAAGGGCCAAGATCAAAAGAAAAACCTTCGGCTTTAAGAACATTCAGGCGGCCGCCAATATGCAAATTTTTCTCGTAAATCTCAACATCATAACCCGCGTTGCGCAGATGTATGCCCGCGGAAAGACCGCCCAGCCCCGCGCCTATTATAACTACTTTTTGTTTGTTCACTGTTTCCTTTTCATTTTGCCGTTTAAGATTCTGATAATGATTCTTTGGCCTGGGGACAGTTTAACGCTGCAGGGGAACATTTGAGCTCCTTGCTATGCTTAGTATGACAGTCTTAATATTGAATAAGCGTACATCACTATCCTTAAAAAGTTTCCTTCTTATTGAGGGTAGTGGGGGGGGTAAACGGCACTCCGTATTTCTTTGAAATTAGATTTGAAGTAATCCTTGCCGATTCGTAAATAGTAGGCAGCCCGCTTCCCGGGTGTGTGCCCCCGCCTACAAGATAGCAATTATCCAGTTCTTCAAATTTGTTTCTGGGGCGGAAATACAGCATCTGTCCCAGATTATGAGCAAGATTGAAGGTGGCACCATAAAACACATTGTGCTTTTCTTCCCAGTCGTCCGGTGTATAGATAATCTCTGTTTCAATATTCTGTCTTAAATCTTTTAGTTCCGTTCTCTTTTCAAGCAGATCAAGAACTTTATTTTTATAACTCTCTTTTATTTTAGACCAATCATTTCCGGCTGCCTTGTTTGGGCAGGGAACCAGCACATAGATTGTTGATTTACCGGAGGGAGCAAGGGTCGGATCTGTAACTGACGCGTTCTGCACATAGATCGACATATCTTCTGAAGGCGCTCCTTTTTTAAATATCTCTTCAACATTTTTCCTGTAACTTTTCGCAAATATTATATTATGATGCGGAATATCATATTTTTTCTTTACTCCGAGATAAAGCATGAATGTTGAACAGGAATATCTTTTCTTCTTTAATTTTTTCAAAGAATACTTCTTTAAACCTGCATTCTTTGCCATTGTAGACATAGCATGCGCAAAATCAGCATTTATGATAACTTCGTCGGCAAAATATTCCTTGCCGCCTTTTACTCTGACTCCCTTTACTGCTTTCTTCTCGGTTATCAGATCTTCCACGGCAGTATTAAGCAACAGCTCTCCGCCAAGTTCCTTGAAAGCCTTTTCCATTCCGGTTGAGATTCTGTTCAACCCGCCTATAACATGATAGATTCCGTATTCGTGTTCTACATACGGTATCATCGTAAAAGCTGCAGGGCATTCCCACGGAGACATACCTATATATTTTGCCTGAAAGGTAAAACAAATCTTAAGGTCATCCTGCCTAAAATAGGAGGAGAGGTTCTGCCAGAAAGTTCTGTGCAATTGAAGTGAGGGTATAGCTTTAAAAAATACGGGACGCAGCAGATGCCAGGGTTTAGAATAATCTTTCTGCAGACACGGGAACATGTGTTCATACCTGCTTTTCTCTATTTTCAAGAATTTTTTCAGTGCGTCTTCATTGCCCGGAAAAAACTTTGATATTTCAGTCTTCATCATTTCAAAATCACTACTAATCATAATCTCTTTGTCAACAAACTTAAGACGGTACATCGGCTCAAGCCTTTTAACATCCATATAGTCTTCGGCTCTTTTCCCGGACTCCTCAAATATTTCTTTAAGTATATAGTTCATCATTAGAAAAGTCGGCCCGGTATCAAAGGTAAACCCGTCTTTTTTTATGGGTGCGTTTCTGCCTCCGACAATGCTTTCTTTTTCAAGGATTGTTACCTTAAAACCTCTTTTGGCAAGGATCATCCCGGCCGACAACCCTCCGGGACCCGCTCCCACAATTATTATATTTTTCTTTGTCATATTACCTCTTGGTAAGTATTTTACATATTATATACTTTTTACCGGCTGTTCCCTATATTTTTCTTGCATCATA